>JAGMBY010000005.1 GCA_023129485.1 Actinomycetes bacterium
CAGCAATAGGAGTTGCAGCTGCATACGGACTTGCATTAGCTGGACTTTCCAGTGAAGCCAAAAATTCCAAAGCCCTTTTAGGAGATTTAAAAACAGCTTATAACCTTTTATTTAAAGCAAGACCAACTGCAGTTAATATTTTTTGGGCTTTAAACAGAATGATGAACATCATAAAAAACAATTTAAATTTGAATGTTAATAATTTAAAAAATAAACTATTAAAAGAAGCAATTGAGATTGAAAGAGAAGATATAGAAGCTAATAAAAAGATTGGTGAATATGGTTCAGCTTTATTTGATAAAAAAGTGTCAGTTTTAACTCATTGTAATACGGGAGCATTAGCAACAGCAGGTTATGGAACTGCTTTAGGAGTGATTAGAAGTTTAAATAAGAAAGAGAAAATAAAAAATGTCTTTGTTGATGAAACTCGCCCATTTCTTCAAGGTGCTAGATTAACCACTTATGAACTCAGAAAAGAAAAAATACCCCATATTCTTATTACTGATAATATGGCTGGCTATTTTATGAACAGAGGGGCAGTTGATGCAGTACTGGTTGGAGCTGATAGAATAGCTGCAAATGGGGATACGGCGAATAAAATTGGGACATATTCTTTAGCAGTTTTAGCAAAAGAAAATAATGTTCCTTTTTATGTTGTTGCTCCAACATCAACTATTGATATGAGTATAAGTTCTGGAAGAGATATTCCAATTGAAGAAAGAAATAAGGAGGAAGTTCTCTTTATTGGTGGAAAACAGATTGTACCTTTGGATATTAAAGTGAAAAATCCAGCATTTGATATTACTCCTGAACAATATATTACAGCTATTATTACTGAACTTGGAGTAATATATCCACCTTATGATGTAAATTTAGAGAAGAAATATAATATTTAGATAAATGATATTTAGAATAATTTACTATAAGTACAAGAAATTTTATTGTGATAAGGGATGAGATATGAAAGTAATGATATTAGCAGCAGGATTGGGAACAAGACTCCGTCCTCTTACTGACTTGATATCGAAACCTATGGTTCCAATAGTAAATAAACCTGTTATGGAACATATAATTGAGTTATTAGAAAAACATGACCTTAAAGAGATAATTGTAAATCTTCATTGGTATCCGGAAGTAATTAGGGACTATTTTAAAGATGGATCAAGATTTAATGTTAATATCCAATATTCATATGAAGATGAACTTTTAGGAACGGCTGGTGGAGTAAAAAAAGCAAAAGATTTCTTTGAAAATAAAACCTTTTTAGTAATAAGTGGTGATGCACTCACTGATATAGATTTAAGTAATTTAATTAAATATCACAAACAGAAAAAGAGCTTATGTACAATGGTATTGACCAATGTTGATGAACCTTCTGCATATGGTGTGGTTATTTTAAATGGTGAAAAAAGAATAACTGGATTTCAGGAAAAACCTCTACAGGGTAAAGAAAAAAGTAAATTAGCTAACAGCGGAATATATGTTTTTGAACCTGAAATATTTGAGTATATACCGGATAATGAGTTTTATGACTTTGGTGCTGATGTTTTTCCGCATCTTGTTAAAGAGAACATTCCAATTTACGGATATACACATTTTCGATATTGGAATGATGTTGGCAATCTAATAGAATATATGAAAGGAAATTTTGATGTTTTAAATGATAAAGTTGGAGTAAATATACCTGGAACTGAAATAAGTAAGAATATTTGGATTGGTGAAAATTGTAAGATTCATAAAGATGTTATCATGTCTCCACCAATATGTATTGGTAGTAATTGTATTGTAAAAAAGAATGCAAAACTACTTGGTCCACTTATTATTGGTAATGATACAGTAATTATGGAGAGAGCAATTCTTTATAAAGGTATTAAGTGGGGAAGTGGATATATAGGAAAAGATGCTAGTTTAATTGGTGCTGTGATTGGAGAATCTACGAAAATAGAGGATCATGCTCATATTTTAGAAAATGCAGTAATTGGTTCTGAGAGTGTAATTGCAAGTGGAACAGTCATTCATCCCAGCGTGAAGATAATGTCACAAACTGTTATAAATAAAAATAATAATTATTAATAGATATGATTAGAATCCTAAAATCCCTAATCGATATATTTTTCCCACCTAAATGTGTAATTTGTTCAAAATTAAATGAAAATTTTCTTTGTGATGATTGTATTCGCAATATTTCTGTGACTGGAAACTATGTTTGTCAATTTTGTGGAAAGCCTACTATAAGATCAGTGAATAAATGTTTAGAGTGTAAAGATGAAAAACTGTATTTTACTAAAGCAAGGTCTTTTGGTATTTATGAGGGAGTTTTAAAGGATGTAATTGCAGAATATAAATATAAAAATGTAAGAGCTTTAACCAAATTATTAACACAACTACTTTATATAACTTTACAAAAGTATTACAGAGATATTTCATTCGACTCAATTGAATATATACCTATGACTAAAAGAAGCAAGAGTTTTAGAGGATTTAATCAATCAGAACTTTTAGCAAAGGAATTAGGTAAGATTACAGAATTATCTGTTAATGGATTTTTAATAAAAACAAAAAATACAAAAAAACAGATGAGTTTGTCATTAAGTGAGAGGAGAAAAAATCTTATAGGTGTATTTGATTTTGTAGGTTCGAAAGAAAATTGCAGAGGTGATATATTATTAATAGATGATGTTTACACAACTGGTTACACTGTAAGTGAATGTTCTAAAGTTCTATTAAATAATGGAGCAAATGATATTTATGTTTTAACTTTAGCCAGATCATTATTAATACAATAACGGTATTATAAAATTTAAAGAAGTTGTCATTCTGAAGGAGCGATAGCGACTGAAGAATCTTCTTAATAACTTTAAATGGATTTAAAATAGATTCTTATTGTAAAAATTGGAGGTAAATTTGAATAGAGGTAAAGTAAAATGGTATAGCGAGGAAAAGGGATACGGTTTCATTGAAATGGAGAATGGTGATGATGTTTTTGTAAGATTTTCAGCAATTTTAGAAAAGGGTTATAAGTCACTTGAAGATGGTCAAGAAGTGGAGTTTGAAATTATAGAAGGTGATAGAGGACCTGAAGCTTCAAATGTTAAAAAACTTTAACCTCTCTTTATTTTTATAATTATTGTTAATATTATCATTAATAAGTCTTAATGTTCTGTCAATATTTGCAATTGAATTTAATTAGTTTTTTACTGCTCAAATTAATTTGGCATTCAACTATTAATTTTTAATACTTAAGGAGGTTTTTACAAGTATTCATTTTTTATGTTTTTGTAAATTCTAAAAAACAAAATAAATGTGAAAATCTGATATTTAATTTTGATTTGAAAGGAGAGAACGACTGAATGGATATTAGAATACATGGTAAAAATATAGAAATAACATCTGATATTAAAGAATATGTAATAGAAAAAATATCAAAAATAGATAGATATTCTGATCGAATTATAAGTATAGATATAAGACTATTAGTAGAAAGGAATCCAAGTATAACTGCAAATAACGTTGCTGAAGCTACATTAAAGACTGAGGGGTCAGTTATAAGGGCAAAGGAAGCTTCTACTGATATGTATAATACAATTAATCTTGTTGCTGATAAATTGGAAAGAAGTGTAAAAAAATATAAAAGTAGACTTATTGATAAGACTCAGAAATCAAACTTACACGGGATACATGAATTAAAAACTGGAGGAAAGAAAAAACCAAGGATCGTCAAGATTAAAAGATTTGAATTCATACCCATGACTCCGGAAGATGCAGCTGAACAATTAGAATTACTTGGTCACAGTTTTTATGTTTTTACAAATTCTGACACAGGTAAAATAAATGTGATATACAAAAGAAAAGATAATAATTATGGATTAATTGGTCCATCTGAATAAAATAAAATATTTTATAATCATTTTTTAATAATTTTTAAGTAAAATTTGGTCTAAATTGAACATATTAAGTAAAATCCTCCGATTTGGAGAGGGAAAATCAATTAAAAATATAAAATCTGTAGTAGATTACATTAACTCATTAGAGCCATCAATCAATAAATTAACAGATGAGCAATTAGCTTCAAAGTCAGCTGAGTTTAGAAGTAGATTTAACAGAGGAGAATCTCTTGATGACTTACTACCTGAAACTTTTGCTGTTGTTAGAGAAATTGCAAAAAGAACGCTTGATATGCGTCACTTTAATGTGCAAATATTTGGTGGAGTTGTTTTACATCAAGGTAAGATAGCAGAGATGGCAACTG
The DNA here is from genome assembly GCA_023129485.1 of Actinomycetes bacterium. GTDB lineage: Bacteria > Actinomycetota > Humimicrobiia > JAHJRV01 > JAHJRV01 > JAHJRV01. The sequence goes on from JAGMBY010000005.1 coordinate 4,250, forward strand.
GTGAGGGAAAAACATTGGTGGCAACACTTCCTGTTTGTCTGAACTCATTTGAAAATAGCGGAATTCATGTTGTTACTGTAAATGACTATCTTGCCAGAAGGGATGTTGCTTGGATGGGTCCAATATATAAATTTTTTGGACTTAAAATTGGTTTACTTCAGAATGAAATGGGAGTAAGTGAGAGGAAAATTGCATATGAGTCTGATGTTACCTATGGAACTAATAATGAATTCGGATTTGATTATTTAAGGGATAACATGGCTTTTGATGCTAATACTCTGGTTCAAAAAGGATATCATTTTGCAATCTTAGATGAAGTGGATAGTATATTGATTGATGAGGCTAGAACTCCATTAATTATTTCGGGAGCTCCTTATGACTCTGCAAAAATTTATTATACCTTTGCAAAATTAGCTCCAAAATTAAAAAGAAACATAGACTATGAAGTAAGTGAGAAGGAAAGAGCTGTATTTGTAACAGAAGAGGGTGTAAAGCGAGTTGAGAAATTATTGAATATAGATAATCTCTATAATCCTAAAAATGCTATTCTAATTCACCACTTAAATCAGGCATTAAAGGCTTTAATTTTGTTTAGAAGAGATGATGATTATTTAGTTAAGGATGGGGAAGTTATTATTATAGATGAATTTACTGGAAGATTAATGCCAGGTAGAAGATATAGTGAAGGTTTACATCAAGCAATAGAGGTAAAAGAGGGAGTTAAAATAAGACAGGAACATCAAACACTTGCTACCATAACTATACAAAACTGTTTTAGGATGTATGAGAAATTAGCGGGAATGACTGGAACTGCAGCAACAGAAGCAGAAGAATTTAGAAAAATTTATAACCTTGAAGTAGTTGTTATACCTCCTAATAAACCCTTAATTAGAAATACTCTTCAAGATTTAATATACAAAACAGAAGAAATTAAATTTGAAAAAGTAATCGATGATATATATGAAAGAAATGAAAGAGGTCAACCAGTATTGGTGGGAACAAGGTCAGTTGAAAAATCTGAGTATCTTTCAAATTTATTGAAAAAAAGAGGGATAAAACATGAGGTATTGAATGCAAAATACCATGAGAGAGAAGCTGAAATAGTTGCTAAAGCAGGGCAGATGGATGCAGTAACAATAGCCACCAATATGGCAGGTAGAGGGACTGACATCATTTTAGGAGAGGGGGTTGTGAAACTAGGTGGTCTTCATGTTTTGGGAACTGAAAGACATGAAGCTCGAAGAATAGATAATCAACTTAGAGGAAGGTCTGGGCGTCAAGGTGATCCAGGTTCTTCACAGTTTTATTTATCACTCGGAGATGAGCTTATGAGATTATTTGGTTCAGAAAGAATTGCAAAAATCATGGAAAGATTCAATTTTCCAGATGATGAACCAATTGCACATTCCATAATAACAAAATCAGTTGAAATTGCACAGAAAGAGATTGAATCACTACATTTTGATATGAGAAAAAGGGTTTTAGAATATGATGATGTTTTAAATAAGCAGAGGGAAGTCATATATGATCAAAGAAATAGAATTTTAAACAAAGAAGACATCTCAGAATATATAAAAAGTATGATAGAAGATGTTGTAAAAAAAGCTATGGAGAAAATCTCTTTAGAGGATATCAAATCCTATCAAAAGGATAAATCAGCTATTTACTATGATAAATCAAGTATTTATGATAATAAATCAAGTCTAAATTCTTTTATCATTAGTCTCCTCCCTCCTGGAAAATATAAAAGATTTAAAATTTCTGACACAATTGGCAAAGAAGAATTCGCAAACAGTCTTAAAGAATATCTCATAAATATATATAGGGAAAAAGAGAAAGAATTTGGCTCAGAACATATAAAAAGATTAGAAAGATATATTTTGTTAAATGTAATGGACTACTACTGGCGTGAGCATCTAAGAGATATGGATGATTTAAGGGATGGAATTGGTTTACACGCTTATGCACAGAGAGACCCCTTAGTTGAATATCAACATGAAAGTTATATGATGTTTGAACAGATGGTAAATAACATGAAGGAAGAAGTACTTAAAATGTTATTTCATGCAAGAAAAGTTGAGGATAAAACAGAGGAAAGGATTGAAAGAAAGTTCATATTAACAGATAATGCAGAGTTAGAAACAAAAAGAATCTTAGCTAAAGAAACAAAAAAGAAACTACACAAAAAGGTTGGAAGAAATGACCCCTGTCCATGTGGAAGCGGGAAAAAATATAAATTTTGTTGTGGAAGCTAAAAAGAGCTTTAGGTATACTTTCTTGGCTGAAAATGCCTGCGAAAGTATACCATAAAGCAAGTATAAAAATTAAAGCAATTAATTAAAAAAGTTGTCATTCTAAAGGAGCACTTCACATTCGTTCGAGTGTAAACTTTAGCGACTGAAGAATCTTATTAAATAATCTTGAATAAAAGCTTTGGGTATACTTTCTTGACTGAAAATGTCTTCGAAAGTATACCACAAAGCAATAAATTAGGTGATGTTAGATTAATTAAATGATATTAGACTATAGTGATGAGATTAAAAAGTTAATAGATAAAGTAAATTATTTTAAAAAGCATCTTGATATTGATGCCAAAAAAAGGAAATTAACTGAACTTCAAAAAGAGGCTAATAAACCTAACTTTTGGGATGATCCTGCAAGTGCAAAAGAAATAATGGATAGAATTTCAAAGCTTGAGGAGGAAATTTCTGCTATTTATGTGTTTGGAAAAGAATTGCTCGATATTCAACTAGCAAATAAGCTTGCACTTGAGGGAAAAGATAAGGATTTAGTAAAAGAGGTAGAATTTAGAATTTCAAAATTAAGTAAAAATCTTGAAGAGTTTGAATTTAATAAGATTTTTACTGAAAAAGAAGATCCTCTACCAGCTATTATTACGATACATCCTGGAGCTGGGGGAACTGAATCTCAAGATTGGGCTAATATGCTGATGAGGATGTATATGCGTTGGTCAGAAAAAAGGGGATTCAAAGCAGAGATAATCTCCATTTTTTATGGTGAGGAAGCCGGCATTAAAAATGCTACTTTTACTATAGATGGTAAATTTGCTTATGGATTATTAAAAGGAGAAAATGGAGTTCATAGATTAGTGCGACTATCTCCTTTTGATGCTGCTAATAGAAGGCATACATCTTTTGCATCTGTAGAAGTTATACCATTGATTAAGAAAGATATAGAAATTAAGTTAGAAAAAAAGGATTTAAAAGTAGAAACTTACAGAGCAAGTGGTCCAGGAGGACAACATGTTAATGTAACAGATTCAGCAGTTAGAATAACCTACTTGCCAACTGGGATTATTGCACAATGTCAGAAGGAGAGATCACAAACATTAAATCGAAAAACTGCTCTTACTATATTAATTTCAAAACTACATCAAAGAGAATTAGATTTAAGAGAAAGGAAAAAAGAAGAACTTTATAAAAAGAAAAAGGAAATTGCATGGGGTAGTCAAATAAGGAGTTATATTTTACATCCTTATAGATTGATTAAAGACCATATTAAGGGATTAGAAGTTACCAAAGTAGATGAAGTTTTAGATGGCGACATAGACATTTTCATAAAAAGATATTTATAAACAAATATATTTGATATAATTTACAACAACTTTTTTCAAAAGAGGTAGTTATGGAAGAGAATTTCATAGAATTTAAGAAAGTAAGCAGACATTATGAAGAAGGTGTTTATGCCTTAAAAGATATGTCATTTATTATTAATAGAGGAGAATTCGTATTTATAATAGGACCAAGTGGATCAGGCAAATCTACAATTATTAAATTGATATTAAAAGAAATTGAGCCTACTTCAGGATATATATATGTAGCTGGAAAAAATATTTGTAAACTTCACAGAAAAAAGATTCCAATATTAAGAAGAAACATCGGATGTGTATTTGAAGACTTCAAACTTCTTCCAAAAAGGACTACATATGAAAATGTTGCTTTTACTCTTGAAGTTTTAAGTAGGCCAAAATATGAAATAAGAACAAAAGTTCCTCAAATTCTAAAATTAGTTGGATTAGAGGATAAAACCAATAATTATCCTGATCAATTAAGTGCTGGAGAACAACAGAGAATTTCTATCGCTAGAGCTTTTGTGAATAGACCACCACTGCTGTTAGCAGATGAACCAACTGGAAATATTGATCCTGAAATATCATTAGAAATTGTGAAATTGCTTGACCGAATAAACAATATGGGAACAACTGTTATTATGACAAGTCACGACTGGTCTTTGGTTGATAAGATGAGAAAAAGAGTAATTGAATTAGATAATGGACAGATAGTTAGAGATCAGAAGAGAGGAATTTATGGTTATGAAAAATAGTTAATTTTTAAAAAGTAGAATTTCATAAATAAACTATAAAGGAAAAGGGTTATGAGGATTAATCCCAGATTATTTTTTTATGAAGCCTATTTGAGTCTTCGAAGAAATTTTGTAATGACACTTGTAGCTATTATTCAAGTTGCAATTTCATTACTTATGATAGGTTCTGTTTACTTTTTAGTTTATGATTCCAGGCAAATTATAAGGGCACTGGAAAGGGAAGTGGAAATAAATGTTTATCTTGAAGATAGTATCTCTGACGAACTTTTTAATAAATATAAAAATGAGATAGAATTATGGGATGAAGTTGAAAAAGTTGAATACAGAAGTAAAGAGGATGCATACGAGTATCTTAAAGGAATGGTATCTGAAGATGTTTTAGAGATAATTGACCCTGAGAGTCTGCCAGTTTCTTTTGCAATAAGTTTAAATGATCCCAAAAAGGTTGAGATTGTTGCAAATAGATTTAAAGATGGAAATATATTTGATCTGGCAGAAAAAGAGGAGGAGGGATTAGAAGATCATTGGAAATGGATAAACGACTTAATATATGGAAAAACTTATGTAAGAAATTTCTTTAAAGTCACTAATACTATTAGTATTTTAACACTACTTATAATTCTAATCTTATTCATCTCCTCAATAGTTCTAATTTATAACACAATACGTCTTTCAACTATTGCAAGAAGAAAGGAAATAGAGGTAATGAAACTGGTTGGAGCATCAAATTGGTATGTACGTTGGCCATTTATAATAGAGGGAATAATTCAAGGAATAATAGGATCATTAATAGCAATAGTAATAATCTTCATAATTAATATTTCTTTTTTTAAAAGAATGGAAAATCTATTTAATGGATTTTTTCCACTTCCATTAAATCTTGCAATAACAGGGAGTAATCCAATACAGTTACAAGTATTTCTAGCACTTTTAATAATTGGAATATTAGTTGGAGCACTCGGTAGTATGATTGCTCTAAGAAAATTTATTGAAATATAAAATTAGTTTTTAATAAAATTAGAATTAAATAAAAAATCAACTTATTTTAACTAACTATTATAGAAGGAGTTTTTTAAAAATATTAGAATATAATTTATGATGTGTTTGTTATTTGTTTAGTTTTTAATTTTAACAAGTATATCAATAACCTACCTTGTATAAACAGGAGAATTAAAACCAAATATTAAAATTTATTAAATTAATAATGTAGCTTTTTTCATAGATGTTAATAATGCAGTGGAAGTTATAGGTAATGAATGTAGTAAAAATTAATTTAAAAAAGTGTCTAATTTATACTTTATCTTTTGTCTTAGTTTTTATTTTAGTCTGCACTAATCTTGCTTATAGTGATGAATATATTATTCCTGAACAGAGACTTGAACAAATTAAGCAAGAAAAAGATGTAACTAAACAAAAAATAGATCTCTCAAAACAAAAGGAAAGAGAATTTCAGGCTGAAGTCAATGCTGTAGAAGATGAAATAAATAAAATTTATGAGGAGTTATTTAAGCAGTTAACAGAGCTTGAAGATATTAACTCAGAAATTAGAGAAATTGAGTGGAATTTGGAAATACAACGAAACAGAATTACATCACTTGAAAATGAACTAAGAGATAAATATGAACTACTAACTGAGAGAATAATAGAGATGTATAAAGGTAAAGAGTCTGGTTTTCTCTCAATCTTTTCTAACTCTATAAATATACAGGATTTTGTCAATAAATGGAAATTGCTAAATGTAGTTGCTGATAAAGATGCTGAGGTTATTGAAGAAATTCTATATTTAAGAAATAAAATTTTAACTGAAAAAGCTGCAGTTGAAAATGAAAGAGAACTTTATGAGCAGAAAAGAGAAAAGCAAGCATTATTGATTGAGAGTACTGAGAAAAAGCAAAGCGAACTTCAAGGAGTTTATAATAAGAAATTCTCCCTTCTTACACAAGCAAAGAAAAATACAGCGAACTTAATATATCTTTTAAATCAATTAGAAGCAGAATCACGAAGAATTGAAGCATTTTTAGCTGGTTTAAGAGCAGGAAATTTTTCAGGAAGATTTTTATGGCCTACTGTTCTTGCACCTATATCTTCCGGATTTGGCTATAGGAGTTATCCTCGTAGAGCTTTTCATTATGGAATAGATATTGCTGCTCCATATGGGTCACCAATATATGCAGCTGCAGGGGGCCAGGTTGTAAAAATTGTTTATGGTTGGGGAGGAGGTTATGGAAATTACCTAATAGTCTATCATGGCGGTGGATATACTACTATATATGCACACTGTTCAAAAATAGTTGTCTCCAATGGACAATCGGTAAAAGCCGGGCAGGTCATAGCTTATATGGGTTCAACAGGATTTAGTACTGGATCTCACCTTCATTTTGAGGTTAGGATAAATGGAGTGGCAAAGAATCCTATAAATTACCTCTAATTTATTCTCTATCAGACTCCCAATTTAAATTAAAAAAATAATTTTTTTTGACAATTAACTTTAATATTCTTATCCTGTATATCTATATTTAAATTTAATATTATGATTTTAAATTATTGCTTTGAAATTATTCTGGTAGAATTATAATTGATATATTTTTTAAAAGGTTTATATAAAATTGTTAAATATTTTTATTGTTGTTTTAGCAAAGTTATGAAAAAAGTAAAAAATAGAATTTTTTTATTAGTTATATCTATAGTCATAGTCTTAACTACTATTTTTAATATAGGTTGCACAACTATACAACCAATATCTGACATATCTGAAAAAATAAAAGATTTAATAACAGATGTAGAGTTTGATATTGATATTGCTCCAATTTTTGCTGCTATACAAGACATAGAAAAAGAATATTTATATGATGTGAAAAGGGAAGAGCTAGTTTATTCAGCATTTGAAGGGATAATAAAAAATATTGATGAGAAATATCCGGAGCTTTTATCAGCTCAGGATAAAGTTGGGTTAAGGAAAATAAGAAATGAATATCCAGAAGATTCATTGGATTCTATAGAGGAGTTAATAAAAGAGTTAATGCAGAAAAAAGATGTGATTAAAGTAAAAGATCTTATTATGTATGCCAGTAAATCTATGATTGAAAGTTTGAATGACAAATATGCATATTTCTTTTATCCAGAGAATTATAAGATTTTAATGCAAGACTTTTCCGGATCCTTTTATGGTGTCGGGATGTTTGTAAACCAGGTAGATGATAAAATTGTTGTGTTTCAACCAATAGAAGGTATGCCAGCTTATGAAGCAGGAATTAAGAGTGGTGATGAAATATTAGAAGTAAATGGCAAATCAATTAAGGGAGCGAGTGTTGAAGAGGTTGTAATATTAATTAGGGGTGAGGAGGGAACTAAAGTTACTATAACATTTTTTAGACCCGACACAAATGAAAAATTTACTAAAGAACTTGCAAGAGAAAGAATAGAAGTTCCTAACTTTTTTAAAATTGAAGTTATAGAGGAAAAAATAGGATATGTAAATTATTATTCCTTTAAACAAAATGGCGATGCATATGATTTTCAAATAAAGTTAGAAAAATTATCTGATGAAGGTGTAAAAGTATTAATTTTAGATTTACGTGGGAATTCTGGAGGTCTTTTATCAGAAGCTGTTAATTTAGCACGAATATTTATTGATGAGGGAATTATTGTAATAGTAAAAGAAAAGAAAAGTACTATAAGTTATAGCGGAAAAGATACTAAATATGCAGAAATTCCATTAGTTGTTATAGTAGATAAGAGTTCAGCTTCAGCTTCAGAAATTTTTGCTGGTGCAATACAAGAACACAATAGAGCAAAATTAGTAGGAAATACAACTTTTGGGAAAGGGACAGTTCAGAAAATATATTCTCTTCCAGATGGGTCAGGTATAAAATTTACAACAGCAAATTATTTTCTTCCTGGTTATAAAAGTATTAATGAAGTGGGTGTAATTCCAGATATCATTATGGATGATGATAAAGAAACTGAAGAAGTAGACGAACAATTGGAAGCAGCAAAAAAGATAGCATTAGAAATCATTGAAGAAAATAAAACTTCTCAAATTAATAAAGATGGAAAATAAAATTATAATAGCGACCAATAGAAAAGCATATAGGGATTATATAATTGAGGAAAAATATGAAGCAGGTATTTCTTTGAAGGGTTCTGAGGTGAAATCAATTCGCAATAGAAATGTGAATTTTAAAGATAGCTACGCCGCTGTAAAAAAAGGCGAGGTCACTTTGTATAATCTTCATATAAGTCCCTATGAAAAAATTGGCTATGAAAAAATTATACCCGATAGAGATAGAAAACTCCTTTTAAAAAGGAGAGAAATAAACAGAATAATGGGAAGAACAACAGAAAGAGGTTATACAATTGTTCCACTAAAAATATATCTTAAGGGTAAATATGTGAAAGTTGAATTAGGTTTAGCAAAGGGCAAAAAGAAGTATGATAAAAGAAGAGATATAATAAAAAGAGATCAAGAGAGAGAACAAGAAAGAGCTTTAAAAGAGTATAAAAAAGGTGTATAATGTATCAGGGGGGTGAACTGGTTTCGACAGGGAAATTGAAGCAGAAGTTGCAAGTCGAGCTCCAGAACTCGTTAAAAGCTGGAAAATAAACATATGTGCAGAAACTGCATATGCATTAGCCTAAAACAAGGCTACGTCCTCAAAGTTTTGCTTACGGGCTTTGATGGATGTCGGTAGTAGGCTATCTTCTGTCTTCATTTCTGAGGAGGACTGGAGTAAAAAGAAACTCAGAATAGCATTTGGTGATGTATTCCTGTGTATAAATCAGTATGTGAAATTCAAAACAGGATAAACTTGTAGATGTTTCTGATAGATTTCTCTGGACCCGGGTTCGACTCCCGGCACCTCCACCAAATTGATATAAATTTATGAGCTCTTGATTTTTATTAAGAGCTCATTTCATTATAATTTTGAACTATTTAAAAGTTGTGTTTACAAACACATTTCTTATACATTGAAA
>JAGMBY010000050.1 GCA_023129485.1 Actinomycetes bacterium
AAAATCACTTTCTTTAGAATACTCGGAACATGTAAAAACTTTCCCTTTATAACTTAGTCTCTCCATATTTTTATACTCCTTATAAATAATTAGAAAATTTTACCGAAATATTGAGCTAGTACAAACGTCTATTGTCACATTAATGCCAATCCCAGAAAGAAGTTATGTCAAATGTGAAGACCCCCTTTACGCCACTCTAACTTCGATTAACTAATGATTATCTTTTAACAATAATCTGCTGCATACTTTGAATAAATGCTATACCTTTGTGATTTTCGATAATTTTAAATGCATTTGTTGCAGATAAAGTATGTATACAAGAATGATGTACAGACAATACTGCATCTTGTAAAATATCGTCATCTTCTAGTTGAACAACTTTTAATCCAATTTCTTTACATTTCTCTGCAGATAAATGTCTGGCATGCGATTTATTAAGAGCGTGATCACCTAATTCTTTAATAATATTTTTTACAACATTCTCAGCATCTTCGACATCTTTCAGCATTCCAGAAAGCAACCATTCTTTTACCATTTCTTCTGACCATTCAATTGCTTTTTCGCACTCACCGATAAGTGTGGGACTGTATTTTGATATTATAGGTTGCCATACGTATGCTTTTGCAGGATCATTTTTAATTTCTTTATAAGCTCGATTGAATTCTTCAACAACCCCATGTGCAGGAACTCCTTTGAATTGAGGATCTATTGGACCAAGACTAGAATGTCTTCCCATAATGATTTCTTTACATGCACATGCAATCATTGTTCCAGCAGATAATGCAAGTTGAGGAATTATAGCACGAATATTAGTGTCAAACATTGAATGGAGATAGTCCACTAAAGATTCCATAGCAGCTGTTTCTCCTCCTGGGGTATGAAGAAGTAAATCTAGTCCTTTTTTACGATCTAGTTTGTGAATGACGGTCATAAATCCATTTTTGTCCGCATCGTTAACTTGAACATCTGGAGCATTTGGTTTTTGAAGCCATCCAGAATAGTAAATGATTATATTCCTTCCAGTAATTTTATATAATTTTTGCAAGTATTTTTTCCGTATAACATCGTATGTGCTACCAGCAGTGTTTATTTCATTTAATATTTTATTCCAATTTGGCATTTTTTCCTCCTTTTTCAGTATGAGTAGAAATATCTAACCTAATAAATATCTGCTCGCGATATCCAGATTCATAATTTTCCTTTTCTTTATATTTTAAAAACTCCTTACGCTTTTTTATTGAACCCAATCCTATTTCTTTAAACATTTTTTTTATTCTTTTTTTTGTTCTCATTATTTATACTTCCTATTTTATTTTTTTATCAAATACCTAAGCTGCCTTACGAGAGAATTATCCTTTAGGGTTTCAACATTTATATAAATTGCTTGGTTATCTTATTTAAGATTAACTTATATCAAATGTTGAAAACTGACTCCCTTTATTTCCCTTTACTAGTTCATCCCTCTTGATATGCATCTGACATGACGTGTTACTGTCCTATTGAATGTTTACACTAAAGCTTAAAATGAATTGGGTGAGCATATAACCTGCCATCTTTCCATTTCTTTATAGGATTTTGAAGTTTTTTAATCTTAGTATACTCTTTTCCAGCATTAACTACTATATAAATCCAATATTTATCACCATCATTGTTATCGAATAACTTCCTGGCAAATTCCCATTGGGTTCCTGTTATTTCTATAAGCTCATTTTCATCTCTTAGTTTTGTTTTTACCTCAATATAATTAGACTCTATGCCATTTTTACTGATTACAAAGTCACAGCCTTTGCCAATTTCAGATTTGATATTAAGCCAATATATTTCAATTTTATTATTTTCACAACTCACATAAAAGCCAGTTTCTGTATCTATAATATTTCCTAATTTTTTATATTGATTTTTTAAATACACCATGACGCATTTTTCTCCCCATTTCCCAATTTCTTTTTTCTGTATAGGTGAAATCATTGGAACATTTTTTTCTTTTTCTCTTTCTTCTTCTGGTCTATCTTTGTCACTTATAATAAAACCTTTTAATCGTGGTCCTTGATCTACCACATTAGGCAATTCATACGGTTGGGGGGTCACAATTTCTGACTCTGTGTCCACTAGTTCTTCAGATTCATATTCTGGTATCCATTGTCTTTCATTTTTACCTACATCTGCAATTTTTTGTTCATCTAATAATTTTAATGCTTTTTTAATTTCTTCAATTGAACGATCTTTCGTAATTTCACATTTCCTCTTAACATCTTCTGGGAGTTGGTCGAATGAATCAGGTTTAAATTTTAATTCTTCTCTTAGGATTTTAATATTTCGACTCTGCTTTTCATAGCCATCTGATAATTCAGAAAACGTAATTTCGGATGAATGTTTAAGTTTATCATCTTTATCAAATAACCAGAGATTTTTTCTTAAAAATATTAAAAAGGCAGCATCAACACTTCTAGAACAATTACCACGATATTCCCAATGATATCTCCCTTTAAAAAAATCATTTGACCATGAATTTAATTCTTCGATACTTCTTAAAAGCATTCTCCAAAGAAGCATTGATTTATCTTTATTAATATATTTCATTATATTTAATAAGCCCTCGTATTCATAGTCCGCTTTAGATATTTCACGGTTGCGCATAATAGGCGAGCCGTCTATATGTTCATCAATAAAACGTTTTTTTTCTTCCCCTGATAATATTTTCTTTACCTCTAAACGTCGGGGTTTATCCTCTACCCCAACAGCTTTTAGAAATTGGGTTAATATTCCTTCTTCATATCTTGAATATAATTTATCGGATACAAAAAAAGCTGGTTTATAGCCATCAAAATATCTTCTGAGTTCTTCTGAATTTAAATAAACCTCATAGGGTTTTAATAATTTTTCCTCTTTTGAAATAAGATTAACTGCTTTTATAAATTTTAATTTAGATAACTGATTAAGAAGTTCTTTTCTTGTATCATCATCTGACCCTTTACTAAAAGCAGTTATTATTTTTTCTAAATCTTCGAAGTAATTTATTTCACTAATAATTTTTTCTCCATGATATTTTGGTATTACAAATTCTTTGATCTCGGCAAAAATATCTGGTTTTTTAACTCCTAGCTCCTTAAGAAATTGCAATGAACCTTCATCCTTGGTAAATATGTTTTTAATAGTTTTGTATTCGGATTTTCTTTCGGTTGGTAAATATACCTGTATATTTCCAAATTCATCGTAGGGAGCGATATGCGAATTATCTTTTAATCTAATAATTGGTTTTTTTCTTAAGATACCCTCTTCTGTATGACGCCAAGTACTTTTGCACCACAGGCTGTCTTGACTTAATAATTGACAATAGAATCTAATCATCCATTCGTCACTTTTTTTCTCTAGAAATTCTGAAGAAATATTTTCAGCGAAATTTTTGAATTCTATCTCATTAATTCCAAGCTCACTTAATAAATATTTTCTCAATTCTTTGGTACGATCATATGTGATTTCCGTAGAGAGCCAATTTTTCTTCGAAAATAAAAATTCAATATCTTTTTGATTAAGAATTCCAGTTAAATATTTACTTCCTGCTAGTAAAGCATCACTCGCCTTTGTATATCGCCCATCATTCGTTGGTAATAATTCTTCATCAGAAAGTAATTTTGATTTTACCTTTTCATAAACTTCAGCGTATATTCGCTCTCCTTCAAGACTCGCAGATCTAGGATCAATAATAGGTAAAATATTCAAGAAATTAACATCAAGATATCCTAACCTCTTAATACGAGATATGCTTTCAGAAATTAATTCTAATGTTTCTTTAATAATTGACTTATTCTGTTCATCCCCAAGGGGGATACTCTCTCTATTGGCTGTTGTTTTATAAGGTCCCTGAATCAGAAATTTAAGATAAGTTGGTATTATAGTTGGAAAAAATACAGATAACTTGCAATTCTCTGCTTCTACAATTATTTTTTTATCATTTTTATCTTTTCCAATTTTGAAGGCTACTTCAATCCTTAGTTTATCTACACCAAATATATCTAATTTAAAGAGTTTTTCAAAAACTATCCACTCTTCTCTTTTTTCACTATGCTCATCTTCGCCAACCCTAGATAAAATATATGTTTCCTTATGATCTACCTTTGTTTTAACCTCACGGATGTAAATACCTGATTCCTCTTTATTGATATTCCAAGAAATTTCTTCAATATACCTTAGAAACAATAACGTTCTCGTCCCAATATTACGGAGGCGGTTGGCAATTTCTTCAAAAGCTTGCTCCGAATGAACTTCACTGTGATTAAATGGGAAAATAAATATAGTCTCATTTTCGGAAATATTAATTTTTTCAATAGCTTCAGGTAAAACATAATTTTTGACACAAAAGGATTCATCACCAGAATAAATTTTGGGAGAATTTGTATATGCATAAACGGATTTAAAGCCTATCCCAAACTTACCAATCTGTGTTAGATTATCTTTTTTAGTTCCTTCAACTAATCCGCAGATCCCCCGCACATCAGCTTCATCGAATAATTTTCCATTATGGCGGACCTCTAATCGATCTTTAAAAAGATTAAAAGTTATTTGAACATTTTTCCCTATTCTTGCACCAGCATCCTCTGCATTTTGAATAATTTCATATATAAAATGAGTACGATCACTATATAATCCGGTAAGAAGTACAGGTCCATATTTACCAATATCTGTTCCATATTTCTTAATGTTTTCTGTGGCAATTTCCTTATAATTGGTTCCCAATTATGTTTTTTTCCCTCCTTTTTTTACTTAAATATCAATGAAGGTAAAAATTTTTTAAAGATATTTTTACCAATTAAAATTATTCAGATAAATCATTAGTTGTTGTGGTCGTATCTTTATTATTGGCAAATAATAATTAAATCTGTTAAAGATTTAATCTATAATTTAGGAAACTTTCTCACTTAGTATAACTACTTATTGAAACACGAAAGACTTGATTATTAAATCCCTTACAAAAAGTTAGAAAAAATTACCGGATTATTGAGCTAGCACAACCGTCCCCTATTATATTTTTAATTTAGTACACCTCACCTTACATGCTTTGCGAACATCTTAAACCGATTGTTAGCGGTAAATATATTACTTTTTTCTAAGAACAAAATCCCAACCAAAATAGTTAAAAAGCTCAAGTAAATTTAAATGTTCTAAACCATAATAATTACAAACATCGGGAATTCTTTGTGGTTTACCTTTACTCTCTTCGTTCACGACAATTACTTTTTGTTTTGGATTAAATAATTGTAATTGTGATTGTTCCTCAATTGCTAAAGCAATTAACCACGGATCAGCTTGATCTTTTTCTCTGTCAGGATCAATCAAGCCTGGAAATCTATTAATTATCTGCGAAACATAATATACTTGTTTTAAATTATAATCTTTAAAATACTTTCGTTTCGGTATAATCCATTTTGTCAAATCATCTTTATTTTTTGAACTTGTAGTTAGTTCTTCAAAGACTATAATATGTGATATTATTTTATCTTGATCGAATAGACCTTCAAACTCACTCCATATATCCTTGAAAAAATCTGGAGGATAAAAACGATGCAAGTAAATAAAAGAACTGGAATCAATACAAAATAATACATTTTCAATACTTTCTGACATATATTTTATTCTGCTAGTATATAATTTACTTTAATACCGAGTATATCAGAGGCTCGATTATATGTTATGACTTCATTTTTTGCAGCGTTAATCACGGAATAACAAAATAGTTGCCCCCTTGCATTAATGCTTTTCTGTATTTGAGAGATAGCGAATCCTCCTTTCTTTGATGGTTTAACTTTACTTCTAATTATATCCAATAGTTCAAAGAATTGATCACAGGAAATTAAATTTAGATCTTTTAATCTTCTTAAGTAGACTTCACTACTTACTTTATATTTTTTTGATAATTTATAAATCTCATCAGGATCAGTAGTATATACAATATGGTCTTGCGGAAGTAATAACGCTCCTGCAAAAGAATTTATTTTATATTCTTCGTGCTGTTCCTCAGTTACAGTATCAGGTATACATAAACTAGATTGATTTTCTAATAAGTGCGCAAATTCATGGAATAAGGTAAATATTCGAGAATTTGTAGAATAATTTTTACTATTAATAGCAATACAAAATGGATATTCATCTGAATAACTAAAACCCTGAATTTCATCGGTTGGCATTGAAAATTGAAAAACAAATATGCCTAATTTACTTTCAAAAAAGTATCTCCATTTATTGTATGCAACATCATTGCTTTTATCGTTAAGTTGATCTTCAATTGTATAGTCTAATTTTACACGTAGCCAATATGCCATTTGATCTAAATCTGCAACATTTTGAAATTTTTCTTTATATTCATTTAACCATTTATATTTATCTTCAAAATATTTTTTACTAAAGATTTCGATCATTAATTTACTATATTTATGCACTCTTCTAATAGATAGAAGTGTTTCTTTAGATAGCGGATAGTTTGCCAATAATAAATTTCTGAAATCTTTAGGTTTCTTTATTTTTGGAGGTATTTGTGATAAGAAAAAAGTTGCAATTTGCCTTTTATAATTTTTTGCTAGTGTTTTTAATTTCCCAAATGCTATTTCTTCCCCGGTATTTTCCCATTGATTATATCTTTCTACCTCTAT
>JAGMBY010000051.1 GCA_023129485.1 Actinomycetes bacterium
ATTCACCAATTATTTTATTACATCCCTCACTTTCAGCTAACTTTACTATCTTATTAAAAATAAATTCTTCCATACCCCTTTTTAAAACTCTACAGCTTGCAATTAAAGTATCAATAAATACTGAATCACTATCAATTTCTTTTAATATTACAATACCTATTAATCCATACTCCCCAAATTTATCTTCTAATTTAAAATACCTGGTAATATATAGATTCGATTCTCTTATTTTATTAATATCTTGCTCGGTGTATCTTTTTGTTCTTAAATTAAATTGATTAGATCTCTGGGTAAGTTGAGCAATCCTTGGTATATGATAATCATCAAATTCATCCACTTCTGCAATCATATTTAGATTTTCTAGATAATCATTTATGGAGGAGAAATTAGTTTTGAATTTTGCTCTTTTTGCCTCATATTGATATTTTTTGGTCCTTTTTGAATCTTCATCAGAATAAGAGGTGGTTTCAAACAAGTTTAAACTTCTTAAATAAGGAACATAGTCAACCGGGTCTTCTGGTAATTCTGGTACAGTAATTTCAGGTAGTATTTTTCTTATCATATTTCGTTCAAATGAACTATCATCTACAAATACCATAGAATCAAATCCAATATTTAGAACAGATTGAATGTACTTTATATTATCAATCTTGTTTCCCCAATTAACTACAAATATAGAAATATCATCAAGATGCAAAATCATATCCGGATGACTCATAAATGGTTCTTTAGCAATTTTTTCCAAATTCTTACTACAGATAACCAGGATTATCCCTCTTTCTTTTAATTGCTTCGCCCACATCTGAAGCTCAGAAAATGCCTTTCCTATTCCCAATTCACCAATTTGAATATTGTTTATACCATCATCACCAATAATTCCACCCCAAATAGTATTATCTAAATCTAATATTAAACATTTATTTACCTTTCCACTGGCTGTTTTAATAATACCTACTATATTCTTTGCAATCATAGGTAAAAAATCAAGTGCAAAAACCATATTAGAAGAAATATATAATCTTGGGTCAAACATATTTTTTCGACCATGTAAATTTTGCAATACACAAATATCATTAATAAAAATATTTTTGTACCCTCGTGCTGCTTCCATTAAGCTTAAATTTAACTTTCGAATCTGATAAATAGAAGCTGTTTCAACTTTATTACCATAATTCCCAAATACATTATCATCTATCTCGACATAATTAAAATTAATTATTTTACAATTTAATTTGCTGTTGACTCTATTCCAAAGACTTTTTATTCTCTCAATATGAGTATCTGCATAATTCTTTTTATGTACTTTTTCTAATTTATAAAAATCATTAATTAGCTTTTCAGTAGATTCAAATATTACTATATACTCTGGATTAAACTTATATAATTTTGAATCTAAATTAATTATCTCTTGTTCGATCTGTTGATAATCTGCCTCATAGATTTCGAAATTAATCTTCTCTGTATATCCATATCCTTTTATAGCTTGAACTAATAATTGAGTTGCTGAATCACCCAAGATAGCAATTTTTATTATTTTGAACCCTGAATAATCTTTTTTTAAGTTATTTTTTAACACTTTAAAATTTAACACCTTTAGCCTCTAATATGTATTTTTGTACCAATAATAAATCTTTAATACTCAATCATCTCGCAAAAACTAAGACCACCCATTTTTACCAACATAGAACTCCATGCTAAGCCAACCCCAAAACCAGCTAAACAAATATTACACGAATTATGCATTAATTTATCACCCAAATTATAGGTTAGGTTTACGGGAATAGTTACTCCATTGGAGTTTCCAAATTTACCTACAATATTATTGGGCATTTTGTCATAGCTTATTTCCATCTTATCAGCTAATCTTTCTAACATAAACTTATTAGGTTGGTGAAACATAAAATAGTCAACTCTATTTTTTGTAGTTCCCGCTTCTCTTAGTAAATCATCAATCATCGGAGGAACTTCTTTTTGAACAAAATCAAAAATCGATTTCCCGTCCATATTCATATCATTTAGACTTCTTGCATTACCCTCAGAATCAACTTTTACTATTGAAGTCTCCTTTGAATAAGGGATTTTTAAGCCCCCTGCTGGCATAATTATTGCATCATATCCAGTTCCATCCATTTTTATATTACCAATAATTTTATTATCTCTACTGTTATCTTTTTCAATTATTGTAACAGCAGCAGCATCTCCAATTAAAGGATAACTATTACGATCTTTTCTTGATACTTTCCTGCTAATTATATCTGCATTTAATAAAACCACTTTATTAATTTCTTCCTGTTCCAAAAAAGAAAATGCTTGAAATAAACCAATCAAAAACCCAGCACATCCTTGATTAATGTCCATACAAATAATATCCTGGGGTAATCCTAATTCACCTTGGATAACATTGCTGGTAGGTGGCATAAAATAATCCGGAGTAGATGTCACCAAGATTAATGCATCAATTTCGTCTTTCCTTAACAAACCTTCATTAAACATATATTTTAACCCAAATATACAAAGATCCGAAACACAAGTATCTTTTTCTGCAATTCTGTGTTCGCCATATCCCATAATTTTCTTTAATTTCATCGATTGCTTTTTACTAAAATTATAATTATCAACCTCTTCCTCAAATTTTACTGCGTTTTTAGGAACTACTGATAAAATTCCAGTTATTTTCTTATTATTAAATTTAAAATTCATCTATACCTCCAAACTCCGCAAAATATTCTCTATTATATTTTCTTAATTATAATAGCAAGTCAAACATTCTTTCCTTATTTTTTTCCATATTACTATTAATCTAGATCAAAAAAACTGATGATCTTTTCGTCAGAATATTCCAACTTCCTCAATTTATTCCTAATTTCTTTTTCATAAACACAGCTAGTAATTATAATAGCATCTATATCATGTTTTTTTATATTCACATTACTCACAACATCGTATCCCTCAAATTTTTCTCCCCGTTTATTTATATCATCATCTACTAAAAACTTTAATTTAAAATCTAATTTTGGCATATCTTTAATTACCTTAATTATTACCTTGGCCGTTTCTCCCGCTCCATAAAAAACACAATTTTTATAATTTCTTTTTATCAAATTTTTTATAAAAAGCTCGATATTTATTTTAGTTAAATTGTATAATTCGATTAACTCATTCATATAAGTAACCAATAAATAATTTTTTCTATCAATCCCTTTTTTGGTAATTGTATACTCAACATTTCTTTTTGTCTTTTTATTCTTCACCAAGAATCCTTCTCTCTCAAGTTGTTTTATATAAGTATTAATCATAGAAGGAGCTGAATGTATATAGCGGGCTAATTTGTCCTGAGTTATTTTATTTGAATTTTGAATCTGCTCTAACAACAACAATATTTTAAGATCACTGGTAGGATTAAAAAATCTTAAATTTTTCAAAAAATCAATATTCATATCAAACTCCATATTCATTCATCGAACGAATAAAACATCTAATAAAAAATATATCACAAAGTAATACATAATGCAAATTTTTTATAACATTTCTTCTTAATTCTATCACCTTATTTATCTTCCGGATATCCTGTATTAACACCATCTTCACCATAAACCCCCTCTCTGGTAAAAATAACTACCCAGATAGTTTTGATTAATATTTTGAAATCTAACCATAATGACCAATGATTAATATACCAGATATCTAATTCTATTTTTTCGGGCCAGGATAAAACATTTCTTCCGTTAACCAAAGCCCATCCGGTAAGTCCCGGTTTCATCTCTAATCTTCGTCTATGTTCTTTAGAATATCGACTAACCTGTTCTATTAATGTAGGACGAGGACCGACTAAACTCATCTCTCCTTTAAAAACATTTATTAATTGAGGTAATTCATCTATCCCCCATCTTAAATATTTCCCTACTCGCGTAATCCGTGAATCGTCTTGGGATATTTTCTCCCCTCCGATAGCTACTGCCTTATCAATCATTGTTCTAAATTTATAAGCTTTAAATATCTTTCCATCTTTACCTGCTCTCTCCTGAACAAAAAACACCGGTCCTTTAGAA
>JAGMBY010000052.1 GCA_023129485.1 Actinomycetes bacterium
AAGTTGTCATTCTGAAGGAGCGATAGCGACTGAAGAATCTCATTAAAAATTTAAAATATGTAGGGTAAGGCTTTAACCTTGCTTAAAAAATAATATTGAGATGTTGTTAAATAAGCTAGTAAAAGAATTAAAACCTTTAAAAATTTATGGTAACTTAGATACTACAATTAGTGGAATTTCATATGATTCCAGAATGGTTTCAGAAGGTGATTTATTTATCTCTATAAAGGGGATGGTAACTGATGGTCATCTTTATATAAAAGAAGCTTTAAGTAAAGGTGCTAAGGCGTTTGTAGTTGAGAAATGGCAAAGATGGATAGAGAAACAACCACAGATTTTAGTAGATAATACAAGAGTTGCATTGGCAAAATTATCAAATGTATTCTTTAAAGAACCCACATCAAATATTAAATTAATAGGAGTTACAGGAACAAATGGAAAGACAACCACAACCTATTTAATTAACTCAATTTTAAATCGATCTGGCAAAAAGTGTGGTTTGATTGGGACAATTGAATATAGAATTGGTAATAATAAGCTTTTTGGTGAGAGAACAACTCCTGAATCTCCTGATTTGTGCAGGATCTTGAAAGTGATGATAGATAAAAATATAAAATATTGTGTTATGGAAGTTTCTTCACATGCCTTAGATCTTCATAGGGTGGATTTTTTCAATTTTTATGGAGTTGTTTTTACCAATTTAACTCATGAACACTTAGACTATCATAATAATATAGAGAACTATTTTAATGCAAAAAAGAAATTATTTACTGGTGAAAATAGTATAACAGCAAAGATAGCAGTCATTAACTATGATGATAAGTGGGGGATTAAGTTATCAAAAGCAATTAATATTAATCAAATTAAATATTCCTTAAAGGGAAATATTTTAAATGAAAATACTAATATTAATAATTCTGATATTAATAATATAGATATTTATGCAAAAGATATAAAAATATCAATGAAAGGAACTCAATTTTTAGCAGTAACCCCAATTGGTGATTTTGAGATTAATACCAAGTTAGTTGGTGAGTTCAATGTTTATAATATTTTGGCTGCAATATCTATAGCTATTAATCTGGGAATAAGTATTGATGATATTCAAAGCGGGATTGAAATCATGAAAAACATACCTGGTCGTTCTGAAAAAATAGATGAAGGACAACCATTTTATGTAATTATAGATTATGCTCATACTCCAGGAGGTATTGAAAGTTTGATAAAAACTGTCAGGAAGATTTCAACAGGAAAAATAATTTCACTATTTGGATGTGGAGGAGATAGAGATGAAGCAAAAAGACCGATAATGGGTGCTATCTCAGGTGGATTAAGTGATTATGTGATAATTACAACTGATAATCCCCGTTCAGAAAAAGAAGAAGAAATTGCAGATCAAATTGAAGAAGGGGTCTTAAAAACAAAAGCTAAAGACTCTTATATAATTGAATTAGATCGTAGGAAAGCTATAGAAACCGCATTGGAAATTGCTAAGGAAGGAGATGCTGTGTTAATTATGGGAAAAGGTCATGAAACATATCAACAATTTTCAGATTTCTCTATTCCTTTTGATGATAGGGAGGTCACAAGACAGTTATTAAGGGAAATAAGATACAGGTAGAGTCAAGTTTAGATATTATTAGGGGAAGAAGTTTGGATGGAAATAAGTGTGCAGGAATTAACAAAAGCTATAAAGGGGAAAATCATTTCTGGAGATTTAAAATCTATTGTTAATAGAATATCTATAGACAGTAGAACTTTAGAAAATGGTGATTTTTTTATACCATTGTTGGGTGAAAAACAGAATGGTCATCAATTCATTGATGAAGCATTATCAAAGGGGGCTATCGGTTTTTTAACATCCGTATATCCAGATAATCTGGATATTAAAAACAAATTAGATTTAAAAAAGATAATAATTTTAGTTGAAGATACGCAAAAAGCTTTAGAACAATTAGCTAAATATGTGAGAGGAAAATACAACTATGAGGTAGTTGCAATAACCGGGAGCATAGGAAAAACTGTTGCAAAAGAAATGATCTCATCTGTTTTAAGCCAGAAATTTAAAGTTGGAGTTGCTCCAGGAAATTATAACACTGAGATCGGGCTACCACTAACAATTTTTTCATATAATGATGATATAAATATATTGGTACTGGAATTAGCCATGAGGGGTTTAAAACAGATTACTCGTTTAGCCAAAATCTGTAAACCCAAAATTGGTGTGATGACATTAATTGATAATACACATATAGAACTTTTAGGTACAATTGAAAATATTGTAAAAGCAAAGTCTGAATTGATTAGGGAGATTCCAGAGGATGGTATTACAATACTGTGTCGAGATGATAGATGGTATCAACATTTTTTTTCAATAAGTAAATCAAAGGTAATTGATTATGGATTGGAAAGTAATAGTCAAGTCTTAGCTAAAGATGTTGTGTTAGATGATATGGCTAAACCTAAATTTAAGCTCTGCTTTAAAGATGAAACAGTAGAGGTAAAACTTCAAACAAGTGGGAGTCATTATGTAATAAATTCCTTGGCAGCAGCTGCTGTTGGGATAAGTTATAAAATGGACCTTTATAAGATTAAAGAGGGACTGGAGAAAGTTAAACCAATGGAAATGAGAATGGAAATTAAAAAGGGTATAAAGGATACAATAATTATTAATGACTCTTATAATGCTAATGAAACATCAACAAAAGCTGCAATTAAAGTACTTTCACATCTAAAGAGTAAGAGGATAGGAAGAGCCATTGCAATTTTAGGTGATATGTTGGAACTTGGAAAACTTACAAAAATTTCCCATGAAAATGTCGGAAAGTTCGTTGTAGAAAAAGGTGTTGATTTATTGATAACGTGTGGAGAAAATGCAGAAATAATTTCGAAAGGAGCATTAGATAGAGAAATGGTTAAGGATAATATTTATCATTTTGCTTCAAATCAGGAAGTCAAAGAAAATATTCTAAATTTAATTAAATCTAAAGATGTAGTTTTAGTTAAAGCATCAAGAGCTATGACTTTTGATGAAATAGCAGACTTTCTTATTGAATAAAATTGAAAAATTAGGAGAATTTAATATTATTTTTTACAAAATTATAGATTTTATGAATAAATATAAATGAGCATATTTCTAAATTTATATCTAAATCTAAATAATTCTAAATATAATTAAATTCATTAAATATAAATTTGATTTAAAGATAAAATAAATACAAAAATATTATGTAGATAAATAAAAAATTGCAAATTCAATTTTAGAAGTAATAGGAAGGTCTAATTGAGTTATATAATTGTTGCTGCTGCAATAGCTGGTTTTTTATCAATAATTTCTGCACCTTTTTGGATAAAATTCCAGAGGTCAAGAAAGATGGGGCAGAGAATCAGAGTTGATGGTCCTCAGACTCATATTGTAAAAGCTGGAACACCCACAATGGGTGGGATAATTATATTGATTTCATCAACAGTTGGATATTTAATTTCGAGTTTTGCTTATTACTTGAAATGGAAAAAACCCTTATCTTTTGAGGGCATATTAGTTTTAATCGTCTTTATATTATTTGGAATAGTTGGACTTTTTGATGATTATCTATCTATTAAATTAGATAGATCTTTGGGACTTAGAGCAAAATATAAGATTCTTTTTCAACTGCTTATCTCTATAATTTTTGCTTTTATTTTAATTAATTATTTTGGCATTGACACAAAATTGGAAATCCCGGTAATTTACCGTTCAATAGAATTGGGATATGGTTACTATTTGCTAATACCACTAATGATAATATCTACATCTAATGCTGTGAATTTAACAGATGGGTTAGACGGTTTAGTAGCTGGTACAACAGCTGCTGTATTAGGAGTTCTTTCATTAATAGGATATGTTTTATCATTTAGTATAACTTTTGAATATGGAATAGATTTAGCTATTTTATCAGCAGCAATTATGGCAGCATCTATAGGACTACTTTGGTGGAATGCAGCACCAGCAGATATCTTTTTAGGAGACACTGGTTCATTAAGTTTGGGAGCGGTAATTGCAATACTTGCAATACTATTAAAGGTTGAGATTTATTTAATAGTAATTGGTGGACTATTTGTTATAGAAACACTTTCAGTAATTATTCAAGTGCTGTATTTCAAATTAACAAAAAAAAGAGTTTTTTTGATGGCTCCAATACATCATCATTTTGAATTACTGGGATGGCCTGAAATTAAAATAATTATAAGATTTTGGCTAATTTCACTTATTTTTGCTATTATAGGATATTTTCTATTTTATATTAAATATATAGGTTAATTATATTCTTTTTTATAAATTAATTATACATATTTAATTTATATCTAAAATCCAATTTTATTCTATTTCAAGTCATATTAAATTTACAGAATATATTTTATATAAACTAAAAATGAGAAGTTATATTAGTAATTTATTGATAATATAATTTTTATTGATTTTTTATTATGGATAAAGTTTTTAAAGAGTTAGCTGGGAAAAAAGTTCTTGTGATTGGTTTAGGTAGAAGTGGAATAAGCACTGCTTTGTTTTTACATAAAATTGGAGCGAAAGTTATTACTAATGATATAAAAGAAAAAGATGAACTTATTGATATAGTTAAAATATTAAATCTTTTAGGAATAGATTTTTTTGGCGGGCATCATGATGAGTGGTTACTAAATGGAGTTGAATTAATTATTATAAGCCCTGGAGTTCCAGCAGACTTACCTTTATTAAAGACTGCACTTAAAAAGGGTATTGATATATGGAGTGAAGTTGAGTTTGCTTTTAGATTTATAGATGCACCAATTATAGGAGTAACTGGAACTAATGGAAAAACACTAACTGTTTCTGTAGTTGGCGATATATATAAATTAGCAAAAAAGGAAAATATTGTTGCAGGAAATATTGGGTATCCATTAATTGATGTTGTAGATAGAATTTCAAAAAATGGAAGAATTATCGCTGAAATAAGCAGCTTTCAATTGGAATGGATTGAAAAATTTAAACCATATATTGGGATTTTATTAAACATCTCTTCAAATCACTTAGATAGGCATCATGATTTAAATAAATATACTAAAACTAAATTAAGGATTTTTTCAAATCAGACAAAAAGTGATTTTGCTATCCTAAATTATGATGAACCCCTAATAAAATTACATGAAAAAAACTTAATATCTAAACCAATATTCATAAGCAATAAAGTAGTTCCTGAAAATGGGATAGGAATTGAAGATGATACAATATTTTCCAATATATATGGTAGAAAAGAAATATGCAAATTATCTGAAGTTCCGTTTCCTCATCATCATATAACAAGTGTACTCTCAGCAATTGCTGTTTCAATTTTAGACAATATTGAAATAGAAATTGCTTTAACTGTTATTAAAAATTATAAGGGACTTCCTCATAGAATGGAGTATGTTGGGGAAATAAGGGGCGTACACGTTTACAATGATTCAAAAGCAACAAATCCACAAGCTGCAATTGCTGCTTTGAAATCTTTTGAAAATCCAGTAATTTTAATAGCTGGAGGAAAAGATAAAAAGATGGATTTCTCTGAGCTGGGAAGGGAGATTAGCTTAAGAGCAAAGACCTTAATACTTATTGGTGAAGCATCCAATATTATAAGCTTAACAGTGAGTAAAAAGAATAAAAATAATATATATTTTGCTAAAAGCATGGCTGATGCAGTTGAAATAGCTTTTAAACAAAGTGATAAGGAGGATGTCATACTACTATCTCCAGCTTGTGCCAGTTTTGATATGTTCAAAAATTATGAGGAAAGAGGAGAAATATTTAAACAAGAGATTATAAACGCAAATAATCAATCAAAAAATTATTAAAGAATAATTTGATAATCTTTTTATTAAAATAATTAAGTAATAATATGAGAAGAATAGAGTTTCCAAAGGAATATTTTGCGATATTGATATCAACTATACTTCTTTTTGCAATTGGGATAATTATGGTATCAAGCTCCTCAGCAGAGCACTCAATTAGATATTATGACGATCCATTTCATATTCTGAAAAAGCATCTCCTTCACTCAATGGCTGGGGTTGTAATTTTAATTTTTGTTATAAATATTCCTTTTAATAAATATAAATATCTATCATATATTTTAATAATTGCAAATATCATATTATTGATATTAGTTTTAATTCCAGGATTTGGTATAAAAGCTGGAGGAGCTCAAAGCTGGTTGGATTTTGGAGTATTCTCAATACAGCCATCAGAATTTGTGAAATTAAGTTTAATTATTTTTGCTTCAGATATCCTTGTCAGAAAGAGAAATTCTATAAATAGATTTATTCATCTGGTTATCCCATTACTTTTAATTGTATCCATAATTACATTTTTAGTATTTTTACAGCCGGATTTGGGAACTGCAATAATAATTTGGTTGTTTTTATTTACGATTCTCTTTGTTGGTAAAGTTAAATTTCGTCACATGTTTATACTTTTTATTATATGGCTTTTAATTGTTGGCTTGTTTATAACAAAAGCTGAGTACAGGGTGGGTAGGATTAAAAGCTTTCTTTCAAAATATTTAGGGGAAGAAAGTTTATTATCAGAGTATTTAGGGGAAGAAAACTTATTGTCAAAATATTTAGGTGAAGAAAACAATACGGAAGGCGATGATTTTCAACAAAGACAGGCTCTAATTGCCTTGGGGTCTGGGGGTATTCTTGGTAAGGGATTGGGTAAAAGTATACAAAAATTGGCTTACTTACCCCACCCTTATACAGACTTTATATTTGCAATAATAGGTGAGGAATTAGGTTTATTAGGTACAATTTCTGTAGCAGTTTTATATTTAATACTTGCCATTTGTGGAATTTCAATTTGCATTAGAATAGAAAATCCACTTGGTAAATTATTATCTATTGGAATTACAACATACATAGTTGGACAAGCTTTGATAAATATGAGCGTAGTAAGTGGATTATTACCAGTTACTGGCGTACCTCTACCTCTTATAAGCACAGGGGGTTCATCGTTGATTACTTCTTTAGCATCAATTGGAGTACTATTAAATGTTGCAAGAGGAGAGAAGGAGTAATTTTAAGTGATGATTAATTAATCTATTAACAATCCAATAAGTGTGAATTTTGTTGCAAGGAGAGAGAGGGTGTAATTTAGTTATGAAAATAATGATTAGTGGCGGTGGTACAGGTGGTCATATCTACCCTGCAATAGCAATAGCAAGAAAGATTAAGGATTTTAAAAAGGATTCTAAAATTATATGGATAGGTACTCGTAGGAAATTAGAAAAGGAGTTGATTTCTAAAACTGATTTTGGCTATGAAACAATAAAGTCGAGAGGATTTTCTAACAATTTTATTTTAGATAAATTCTATAGTTTAATTCTTTTATCAATTGGATTTTTTCAATCAATATTCTTAATATTAAAGCATAAGCCGGATATTATTCTGGGAATGGGTGGATATGCATGTGCACCAACAGTTATTGCTGGATTTATTTTAAGGAAAAAAACAGCAATATTTGAACCCAATGTAATATTAGGAAGAGCAAATAGATTTTTAAAAAAATGGGTTGACCTAATATTCGTTAGTCATAAACAAACTTTAAATGAAACACCTGACAATAAGTCAAACTATATTGGTAACATAGTTAAGGAAGAATTAAAAAATTCCCCATCTAAAAAGTGGGGTAGACAATATTTTGATCTTGAACCAGATAAAAAAACAGTTTTAATATTTGGTGGTAGCCAGGGATCAGCTGCAATAAATAATATTATATTAAATGTAATTTTTAATCTTTACGGTGGAATAGATGTTCAATTTTTGCATATAACAGGAATAAAAAATTACAAAGGTGTTAAAAAGAGGTTTTTAAGAATTTTTAAGAATGAAAAAGTAAGTAACTATAAAATCTTGTCTTATGTTCATGATATGCATTTTGCTTATGCTGCTTCAAATTTGATTATATCAAGAGCAGGAGCAAATACAATAGCAGAAATAATCTGTTTAGGTATTCCTTCTATTTTAATACCATTTCCATATGCAACTGATGATCATCAACTTAAAAATGCAAAAATTTTGGGTGATATAGGTGCAGCTATAGTTATACCTGAAAATGAGTTAAATATAAATGAGCTAACTAATCTCATTTTTTCTTTAATTAAAGATGAAAAAAGATTAAAGAAGATGGGAAAACTTTCAAAAAATCTCCATCAACCCAAAGCAGTTGAAAATATGGTAAAAGCTTTAATTAAATTATCAGAAGAATAAAATATAGATCATAAATTATAAGAAGGAAAATATAGGTCAGTTAAATCAATTAGAAATAAATTGAAAGAATTGAGGGTAAGTTGAATTATATTAAAAAAATAAGTGATAAATTTAGAAATAGGGGAGAATTTAGAAAAGTGCATTTTGTTGGAATTGGTGGTGCTGGATTAAGTGCAATGGCAAGAATTTTACATGAAATGGGTTATGATGTCTCAGGTTCAGATATAAAAGAATCAAATAATACCAAAAGACTTTGGAAATTTGGTATAGATGTTAAAATTGGACATGATAGTAAAAATGTTGTCGGAAAAGATGTGTTGGTAATATCTACAGCAATTCCAGAGGATAATTGTGAAGTGATAGCAGCAAATGAGCTTGGAATCAATGTTTATAGCAGAGCTAAAATGCTGGAATGGATATCATCTCATTTTAGAACTATTGCTATATCTGGAACGCATGGAAAAACTACTACTACATCAATGATAGCTCTTTTATTGGAATGGAGTGATTTAGATCCAACAATTATTGTTGGTGGAGAATTAAATGATATTGGAAGTAATGCCAAATATGGTAAAGGTGAATATTGTGTTGTTGAAGCTGATGAGAGCGATGGAACATTTCTACAAATAAAACCGGAAGTTGCTGTTGTCACAAATGTTGAAGATGATCATTTGGATTATTATAAAAATAAGGAGAAAATAGACAAAGCATTTCGTCAATATATAAATTCAGTTTCTGCTAATGGACTTGCAATAATTAATGGTGATGATCCAAGTATCTTAAGTATGATAGATAAAATTGATAGAAGATATATTACTTATGGATTAAAAGAAGGAAATGATGTAAGAGCAATTGATATCAAAATAGATGGATTTAAGAGCAAATTTGAAGCTAAATTAGATGGTGAACAATTCCCTATTAAATTAAAAATTCCTGGTGAACATAATATATATAATGCTTTGGCTACAATTTCAGTAGGTAAATATTTAGGTATTCCTGCTGAAAAAATATCTTTTACTTTAAGTCAATTTGTTGGAGCACAAAGAAGATTTGACGTTTTAGACAGTCCAGATAAAGTTACTATAATAGATGACTATGCACATCACCCTACAGAGATATCAGCAACTTTAAGAGCAGCTAATAATAAAAAACACAATAGGTTAATATCTGTTTTTCAACCACACAGGTATACTCGTACGAATCTATTACATGATAAATTTGGTAATAGTTTTGATTATGCTGATTTATGTTTAATTACTAGAATATTTTCAGCAGGGGAGGAACCTATTCCCGGGGTTACTTCAAAATTAATTGTGGACTCAATAATTAGAAGTAATTACAGAAAACAAATTATCTATCTTCCACAGAAAAAAGATATTATAAATTATCTTGTAAAAAATGTTGAAACGGATGATATTGTGGTTGTAATGGGAGCTGGAGATATATATACAGTGGCATATGATTTACTAAAGAAACTACAAGTATAAAAGTGAAATCTAATATTCTATTAAAAGTTCTATTTAAAAATCATATTAAAAGAATTTAGTAAGTAACACGCTTGTTATAGAAATTGTGAAATATGATAATGATAATAGAAAATTCAATAAAGATACATTAAGATACTGGAAAATTCAGGAAAAACATATCATGAGATCAGAAGATACAAAAACATTATTAAGAGAACTTTCTTATATAAAAGATTTAATTTTAAAAACTGATGAACCATTAAGTAAACACACATCTTTTCAATTAGGTGGAAATGCAGATTATTTTTGTGTTGTTCAAAATCTAGAACAATTAAAAAGGCTATTTAATATATGTTCTCAAAAATATAATACTTTTATTTTAGGGAATGGAACAAATATACTTTTTTCAGATGAGGGTTATAGAGGAGTTGTAATTAAATTATCTGGTGAGTTTAAAAAAATTGAAGTTTTAAGTGAAGTAATTAGAGCAGGTTCATCAGTCTCTTTAGCAAGTCTATTAAAAAACGCATTAACAAATGAGTTAAGTGGATTGGAATTTGCTTGGGGAATTCCTGGAACTTTAGGTGGTTCTATTATTGGTAATGCAGGAGCATTTGGATCAGAAATTTGTAATCTAATGAAAAATTTAAAAATTTGTGATTTTAAAGGAGAAATATACGAAATTTTACCAGAAAAAATAGATTTTGGGTATAGATATTGTAAATTACCAATTAATGGTTTAATTTTGGAAGCAGATTTACTGTTAAGAAAAAGTTCAGGAGGAAGAATTGAAAATAAAATGAAGAAAAATATTGAATGGAGGAAAAAACATCAACCATTAAAAGCTAAAACTGCTGGATGTATCTTTAAAAATCCAGGATACGTCTCAGCAGCTAAGTTAATAGAATCTGTTGGATTAAAAGGGAAAGTTATAAATGGAGCAAGATTTTCACCAAAACACGCAAATTTTATTGAGAATTTCAACAATGCAAAATCCAGAGATGTGTATGAATTAATCCAGTTAGCAAAAGAAACTGTTTATAAAAAGTTTGGGATTGTTTTAGAAACAGAGATAAATTTAGTTGGATTTTAAAATTTTATTTTTTAGAAGTAGATGGTTAAAGATTTTAGATATTTTAAAAGGCGAGAGAAAAAAAGTAAATTACGTCGATTTTTAAGATTTTTAAGAGGAATTTTATATATTATTCTTGTTATTTTGATTTTTTTTTCTCTCCTTAAATTTTTACAGACATCACCATATTTTACTGTAGAGAATATTGAAATTTCTGGTTGTAAACATTACTCAAAAGAAACAATTGTTGAAATCTTTGAATTAGATGATAATTCAAATATATTTAGTATAGATTTAGATCGAGCTAGAGAAAAATTACTAGAATTTTCCTGGATTTATGATGTTAAAATAGAAAGAAAGCTTTTAAGAACAATAAAAATTGAGATTATAGAAAGAATACCAACAGCAATCATCGCAAAAAATAGCTTATATTTTCTTATAGATAAAGATAACTATGTTTTAGAAAAAACTGACAAATATTTAGAAAAAGATCTACCAATTATTAAAGATTTAGAATTGGAAGAAATAAACATTGGAGATAAACTAGATGTTGATGGTTTAAATGAGATTGTATATATATTCAATAACTTAAGTGACAAAATGAGAAAGTTACTATCATACTTCACAATAAGTAAAGGTTTAAATATTTCGTTATTTACAGAAGATAATATAAAAATAATATTTGGAGATTCAAAAAATTTAGCAAAAAAGGAATTAGTTGCATTAGAACTCTATGAAAAGTATAAGAATGGAATAGAGCAGGAACAAAGTGAGGAACAAGTACAAAGTGGAGAAGGACAACAGGACATAATTCAACAACCGGAACAACAAACACAACAGCAGGAGGAAAAACCTGAAGATGAGAATGCAAGTGAAGGTAGTAGTGAAGGTGAAGATGGTTTAGAAGATCAATCTAAGCAATTAAAAGTAATTGATGTTAGAGTCTGGACAAATCCAATCACTATTCCATAATTTTATGTTTGAGTAAAATTAAATTTATTATTTTTTTTATCTTATTTGT
>JAGMBY010000053.1 GCA_023129485.1 Actinomycetes bacterium
AAGTTAATAAGCTATTATTAATTCCCACTTATAAAAGGTGAGTGAATCTGGATAAATTGTAAACTTCTCTCTTTAATAATATATCTAATTATTTAGAGGTGAATAATTGACAAAGGAAAAGGATATAGTAGTCGGTATAGATGTGGGAACTTCCAAAATATGCACAATGGTTGGAAAAATAACATCTAAAGATGTTGAAATTGTAGGAATGGGCTTAATTCCATCAAAGGGTATGAGAAAAGGAATGGTTGTTGATATAGAGGAAATTGCGAGTTGTATACTTGATTCTGTTGAAAAAGCTGAAAAGGATGCTAAGTTTGAAATAGAATCTGCAGTAATTGGAATTACTGGCAACCATATTAGGTCATTTAATAATAGAGGTACAACAATAATTACTGGTCCCAAATTTGAAATAACAGAATCAGATAAAAGAAGAGCATTAAATACAGCATTAAAAATTGAAATTCCACCTAAATATAAATTAATTCATTCATTGATCAGGAAATATATAATAGATGACCAGGAAGGTATAAAAAATCCTGTTGGAATGTTTGGTACTAAATTAGAGGCAGAAGTTCATGTTATATTAGGAGCTTTAACAGCATTAAAAAATTTAATAAAAGCATTAAATTTAGCAAGTATCGAAGTCAACGATATAGTTTTAGAATCATTAGCTTCATCCTTATCAGTATTAGATGATGAAGAGAAAGAAGAAGGTGTGGTTCTCATCGATATAGGTGGAGGGACAACAGATGTAGCTGTTTTTATAAATGGGAATATTATTCTTAGTTTTGTGATTCCAGTTGGTGGAGAAACAATAACAAATGATATAAGAATTGGCTTAAGAACTTCTTATAAAAATGCAGAAAGGATAAAGTGTAACTATGCAATTGCTATGGAGAAATTGACAGATCCTGGTTCATATTTCTTTTTAGAAGAAGGTAGTGACAAAATAGTAACAGCAATTGGGCTCTGTCATATTATCGAACCTCGTCTTTTAGAACTTTTTGAAATTATATATGATAAATTTGAAAAGGAAAATTTATTAAATTTGATTCCACGAGGATTAGTTCTAAGTGGTGGTTCATCCCAAATTTTTGGAATTGATGAAATAGCTAAATCCGTCTTCTCAATGCCTGTTAGAATAGGAAATCCAAAAAATTTTATATCAGAAGTTGACAATTTAGAGAATCCAGTGTATTCTACAACAATAGGTTTACTGTTATATTACATAAACTATAAACATAAGATTGAGGGTTTTAAAAAGGAAAGAAAAAAAATTACATTTACATTAATAAATAGAATAAAAGAATGGTTTTCCAAATTAATAAAATAATGGGAGGTTAACTAA
Source organism: Actinomycetes bacterium (assembly GCA_023129485.1). Taxonomy (GTDB): domain Bacteria; phylum Actinomycetota; class Humimicrobiia; order JAHJRV01; family JAHJRV01; genus JAHJRV01. The sequence goes on from JAGMBY010000053.1 coordinate 1,352, forward strand.
AAGTGATAGAACCTAAAAATAGCTATTTTGCAGTTATAAAGGTGGTAGGAGTAGGCGGTGGTGGAACAAATGCAGTAACCAGGATGGTACAAGATGGAGTACAGGGAGTAGAATTCATTGCAATTAACACAGATGCTCAATCATTAATTCTAGCAGAAGCAGATTATAAACTTGTAATAGGTGAATCTGGTCTTGGAGCAGGTTCCGACCCTGAGGTTGGAAGACAGGCTGCATTAGAAAGCAAAGACGCAATTGTTGAAATTTTAAAGGGAGCAGATATGGTCTTTATTACAGCAGGAAAGGGTGGAGGTACTGGAACAGGAGCAGCTCCTATCATTGCGGGAATTGCTAAAGATCAAGAAATATTAACAGTAGGAGTAGTTACTCGACCATTTACCTTTGAAGGACTAAGGAGATCACTTCAAGCTGAGAAGGGTATTACTGAACTAAAAGAGAACGTGGACTGTCTAATAATAATTCCAAATGATAAACTTCTGGAAGTATCAGATGACGATACATTATTAATAGATGCATTTAGAAAGGCAGACTCTGTTTTAAAAAATGGTATCCAAGGAATCACTGACTTGATAACTATGCCAGGATTAATTAATTTGGATTTTGCTGATGTAAGGTCAATAATTAACAATGCTGGAACTGCTTTATTTGGAAGTGGGGAAGCATCAGGTGAGGATAGGAGTATTGAGGCAGCAAAAAGTGCAATTTCTAGTCCATTACTTGAATATTCAATTGAGGGAGCAAGTGGTATCCTTCTTAATATAACAGGTGGTCCAGACCTTCGACTCTTTGAAGTTAATCAAGCAGCTGAAATAATAAGAAATGCATCTAAAAGAGATGCTGATATAGTCTTTGGTGCTGTTTTGGATGAAAATAGAACTGATTCTCTAAAAGTAACGGTAATTGCAGCTGGTTTTGATGAGGAACTAATAGCTCATGGAAAAGCTCAAAAAGAGGAAATATCTTTCGAAGAGAAATTTGAGGAAGAAATTCAAGAACCTATTAAAGAAGTTGAAGAAGGGGAAAAATTAAGTGAAGATTATTTAGATATACCATCCTTTCTAAGAAAAAAAAGCTAATAAAGAAATCGAAGAATTCTAAAAATGATTTTATTATTTAAAAATAATTAATCTCAATTGATAATTGACTTGTAAGAAATCCCCATTAATTTATTAGTTTATATTTATTATAATCTCTAAATTATTATTTGTTTGATAAAACGAATTTGAATAAAATTACTAATCGCTATTTAACTGATAATTAATAAATAATGTAAAATTTAATAAAGTTAGAGTTTATATTCTGAGCAAATAACAAAGTTATTGAAATCTGTTTATGAATTAAAAATTCATAATTTTGCTCAGAATTTTTGTATCAAAATAAATTGGTTCTGTGGTAAAGAATATTAATTTAAAAAAGAAAATTCAGGAAATCAATAAGAGAATAGAAAAAGCTGCTCAAAAAAGTGATCGTTCACCTTCAGACATAACTTTAATAGCGGTATCAAAATATGTTAATTCTAATGAACTAAAAGTCGCAATAGAAAATGAGATAAGGCATGTTGGTGAGAATAGAGCTAAAAAATTAATTAGTCTATATAATGATATTGGTAATTTAGTTATTTGGCATTTCATTGGACATATTCAGAGTAGGAAAGCAAAATTAGTCGTACCAATTGTAGAATATATCCATTCAATTGATTCTATATCCACAATAAAAGAAATTGATAAAAGAGCAAGAAATATAAATAAAATTCAGAAGATATTAATTGAAGTGAACATATCTGGTGAAGGGACAAAGTATGGGATTGAGCCCAATTCATTAATCGATTTTATTAAGGAAATAATTGGTTATAAAAATATTAAAATAGTTGGTCTTATGACGATGGCTCCTCTAACAAAGGATATGTCAATTTGTAGAAGGATTTTCAAAGAATTAAGAGAACATAAAGATATAGTAAATAGGATTTATCTAAATCTATCTCTTAAACATCTTTCTATGGGGATGAGTAACGATTTTGAAGTAGCCATAGAAGAGGGATCAACAATGGTAAGGATAGGTTCAGCAATTTTTAAATAAGTGAGGTGATTTTTTTGCCAGGATTTTTTAAGAAAGTTTTAATTTTCTTAGGTCTAACTGAGGAGGAAGAAAAGGAAGAAGAATTTATAGAGCAAGAGGAAGAGAAGCCTACAAAAAGATTTGTGAGAGAACCATCTGTCAAATACATAGGGAAAAATAAAGGGGAATATATTAAAAAAGTAGGAAGATCGGAAGTATTAGCTCATGCAAAAGTGCATATCATTGAACCACAAAGTTTTGGCGATGCTCAAACTATGGGCAATAAGTTCAAGGATGATATACCAGTAATAATTAATCTCCAGAGAGTTGAACAAGAATTAGCAAAGAGAATTATTGATTTTGCAAGTGGTCTTACTTTTGGCCTTGATGGTGGAATTCAGAGAGTTGCGGACAGGGTTTTTTTGATTACACCCCATAATGTTGAAGTTTCAGCAGAAGAAAAAGTGAAATTACAGGAAAGAGGGCTTTTTAATCAATTTTAAATTTAAATTTTTAAGCTTTAAATTTATATTCTAAATATTTTAGAGGGATATATAATGTATGATTTTAATACACTTGGCTTTATTGGAGCTGGAAACATGTGTGAGGCTCTCCTTGTGGGAATAATATCATCTGATTTTTTTCAAGCAGAAAATATTATTCTAAGTGATATCAGGGAAGATAGACTCAAATATTTAAAAGAAAAATATAATGTTAAAACATCTATAGATAATAGAGAAACTGTTAAAGCTTCTGATATAGTTTTCCTTTCAGTTAAACCTCAGGATATTGCTACAGTTTTATCAGAAATGGAGGGAATTTTAAATCCCAATCAAATGGTAATCTCAATTGCTGTCGGAATTCCGACTTATTTTATAGAGTCTTATATAAAAGAAGAAGTTCCGGTTATAAGGGTCATGCCCAATACCCCAGCACTTTTTCAATCAGCAATGTCTGTATTGAGTAAGGGCAAATATGCAAATGATGAGCATTTAAATTTTGCAAAGAGATTGCTTTCTTGTGTTGGAGAAGTAGACATATTACCTGAAAAATTACAAAATGCTGCTGCTGCTATTAATGGTTGCGGACCTGCATATTTTTTTCATTTTATAGAGTCACTTGTAGATGCAGGAATATCGGTTGGGTTAAGCAAAGATATAGCTTATAAATTGGCAGTACAAACTATGGAAGGTTCAGTTAAAATGTTAAAGGAATCTGACAGGTCTCCAACCGAATTAAGAAGGATGGTTACATCTCCTGGTGGTACAACCATTGCCGCATTGGAGCAGTTAGAAAAGGGGGCAATAAGATTCTTTATAATAAAAGCAATAAAAGCAGCAACTAATAGGGCAGAGGAACTTAGTCAAAAATTGAACAAGTAAATAGCAAAAATAAAAAAGTAACAATAAAATTTTCAAATTATTAAAAATAAGTAATTCTCAAATGAATAAGCAAATATAAAAGAAAATTTCAAAAAATAAATAGTAATAATAACTATAATAACAATAATTACAGAAACAATAATAATATTAAAGGTGACATATATGAGAATAACTCCAATCGATATACAAGAGAAACAATTTCACCTATCTTTAAGAGGCTATAATCCTGAGGAAGTGGATGTTTTTTTAGATACTATAGCTGAAGAATTAGAGCTACTTAATAGAGATAATAATGATTTAAAAAGAAAACTTGAAGAACTAAGTTCAGGAAAAGAGCCTGGAGAAGTAGAAAAGGATGAAATTAGTGAAATGAGAATGGTAATAGAAAATACACTTATTTCAGCACAAAAAACAGCAGAGGAAATCATAAAGAATGCAAAAACTGAGGCGGAGAATATAAAAAAAGAAGCAAAAGAAAAGGTGGGAGATATAGTTCTTAAATCTCAAGATGAAATTAGAGAGATGTTAAATGACATTGAGGAAGTTGGAAAAATACAAGATAATTTAAATCAAAGATTAAACAAGGTTTATAATAAATTATCGGTAGTTTTAAAGATAAGAGAGAGTGAAAAGAAACCATCAACTTTAAAGGAATATTTGGGAGAAGAAGTTGGTGAAAAACAAGTAGAAGTTAAAAAGTCAAAAGTGATTTTAGAAGAGGAACAGCAAGTAGAATATAAATCGAAAATTGGGGATGAAATAAAACCTGAAGTTAAAGAAACAAATACCTTTATAGAAAAGGTTGAAGAAAAGATTGAAGGAGAAAAGGTCAACAAAGATAAATTTGAAGAAAAATCAAGAGAGAAAGAGTTTGAAAATAACGAATTAGTTGATAAATTTTTTGATGAAGAGAGTGTTGAATAATTAACAATTAAAATTAAATAATATAAATTATAAATAGGAAAATCCTCTCATTGCTTATAATGAGAGGATTACATTTATTAGTTAAAAACATATTCATCAAGTTTTTATTATTTTTTTATGTATAATCTCTTAGACAAATTATTACTATTTAATTTAAAATATCTTAACATATATAATAAAATAATCACATATGTTGATAGATAATCTATTTATAAATTTTTTGGAGTTAAAATGTTTAAGCCGGTTGATAGCAAACTGGATTTAGTAAAACTTGAAAATGATATCCTTGAGTTCTGGAAGAAAGATAAGATCTTTCAAAGAAGTCTAAAAAATAGGGAGGGTAATAAAAAGTTCATTTTCTATGAAGGACCTCCAACAGCTAACGCGAAACCAGGAGTTCATCATATACTTGCAAGAGCATTTAAAGATATATTTCCAAGATATAAAACCATGAAAGGATATTATGTTCCGAGGAAAGGTGGATGGGATACTCATGGTTTGCCGGTTGAGATTGAAATTGAAAAAAAATTGGGAATAAATAGTAAAAAAGAAATAGAAGAATTTGGAGTTAAGCGTTTTAATGAATTATGCAGAAAAAGTGTTTTAGGGTACATAAAAGATTGGATTGAAATGACTGATAGAATTGCTTTCTGGATTGATACTTCGGATGCATATTTTACATTTACAAATGATTATATAGAAACTATTTGGTGGATTTTAAAACAGATCTATGATAAGGATCTTTTATATCAGGGATATAAAGTAATTGCTTACTGCCCCAGATGTGGAACTCCATTATCTAGTCATGAAGTAGCACAGGGTTATAGGGAAGTAGAGGATCCTTCAGTTTATGTAAAATTTAAACTTAAGGATGAGGATTCATACTTTTTAGTTTGGACTACTACACCCTGGACACTTCTGTCAAATGTAGCATTAGCAATAAATCCTGATGAAGATTATGTCAAGATAAGTAAAAATGATGAAAGATTGATATTGGCTAAAACTCTTTTAGAAAAGATAGTGAAGCAACCCTTTAAAACATTAGAGACTTTTAAAGGATCAAGTCTCATCGGTAAAAGATATAAACCTCTTTTTAATTATATAACTCCTGAAAAAGATTGCTATATTGTAACAGATGCTGATTTTGTTAAACTCAAAGAAGGGACAGGTATAGTTCATATAGCTCCAGCTTTTGGTACTGATGATATGAGGTTAGCACAAGATAAAAATCTACCAGTTATTCAATTAGTTGATGAATCTGGTAAATTAAAGGAAGAAGCTACTGATTTTGCTGGTCTATTTGTTAAAAAAGCTGACCCTTTAATTATTGAGAATCTTAAACAAAGAAATATCTTATTCAAAGAAGAAAAGATCTTGCATACATATCCGCATTGCTGGAGATGTGATACTCCACTTTTATATTATGCAAGGAAATCCTGGTTCATTGCCACATCTACAATAAAAGATAAGTTATTAAAGGCAAATTCAGATATAAATTGGTATCCTCATTATATTAAGTATGGAAGATTTGGTAATTGGCTTGAAAATAATATTGATTGGTCCCTTTCAAGGGAGAGATATTGGGGTACACCACTTCCTATTTGGCAAGATAAAAATGGTCACATAATTTGCATTGGAAGTTTAGATGAACTTGAGAAATTAGCAAAAAATTTACCGGATAAACTAGATCTACATAAACCATATATTGATGAGATAAAACTTACTTGTCCAAAGTGTAAAGCGGAAATGACTAGAATTAAAGATGTGATTGATTGTTGGTTTGATTCTGGTTCAATGCCTTTTGCTCAACTTCACTACCCATTTGAAAATTATGAGAAATTCTATGACAATTTTCCAGCAGATTTCATTTGTGAAGCTTTAGACCAGACTAGGGGCTGGTTCTATACAATGATGGCTATATCAACTATACTTTTTGAAAAGTCAAGCTATAAAAATGTTGTCTGCTTAGGTTTAATACATGATAAATATGGGAGAAAAATGAGTAAGTCTAAAAGTAATGTTATAGACCCATGGTCAATTTTAAATAAGCAGGGAGCTGATGCTCTTAGATGGTATTTTTTCACTTCAAGCTCCCCTTGGGTAACAAAAAATTTTGATGTAGACATTATAGATAAAATTATTAAGAGATTTATTTTAACATTATGGAATAGTTATAGTTTCTTTGTAGTATATGCAAATATAGATGAATTTGATCCAACAAAATATTCTACAGAAATTAAGAATAGATCAGATTTAGATAGATGGATTTTGTCTGAACTAAATCAGACAGTTTCTATTGTTGATAATTGTTTGGCTAGTTATGATGCAACAAGGGGTGGAAAAGTAATTGAAGAGTTTGTTGATAAACTATCAAATTGGTATATAAGAAGATCAAGAAGAAGATTCTGGAAATCTGAGGAAGATATAGATAAGATTTCTGCTTATTTAACTCTATATGAATGTTTGGTGACGATTATAAAACTTTTAGCCCCATATATGCCTTTTATAAGTGAGGAGATTTATCAAAATATTGTTCTTACTATTTATAAAGATGCACCTATGAGCATTCATCTAACAGATTTTCCAGTTGCTAATGAAAAATTAATTGATAAAAATTTGAGTGAAGAAATGAATTTAGTAAGAAAAGTTGTTAGCTTGGGTCGAGCAGCTAGAAGTAAAGCATCAATAAAAGTAAGACAACCACTTTCTAATATATCAGTATATGAAACACCGCAGACAAAAAAATTAAAAAATTATATTAACATAATAAAAGAAGAACTTAATGTTAAAAGCTTCAAATTAACTTCAAATCTTAATAACATATTAAGTTATAAGGTTAAGTTGAATCTAGAACTTTTGGGTCCAAAATATGGCTCAAAGATACCTGTAATAAAGAATATTTTTGCACGAATGGATCACCAGAAAGTTGCAGATGATGTACTGGAAAATAAAGAAGTTAAACTAAAAGTTAATGGACGGGAGATAAAGTTATTATCAGAAGAGATATTATTAGAAACAGTTGCACCACCACAACATGTAATTGAGAAAGAAGGAGAAATAGCTCTAGCTTTAAATACCAAGTTATCAAAAGAGCTTATCGATGAAGGCTTTATTAGAGAATTGGTAAGATTTATTCAAAATCAAAGGAAAAAAGCAGGATTTAAGATAGAAAATACTATTAAAACAATAATTGATTGTTCTGAAAGAGAGAAAGAAATTATTGAAAAATATAGTGATTATTTATGCACTGAAACTCTAACAACTGACTTAACATTTTCAAAAGAACTTATTGGTGATATAGAAGAATTTAATATAAATAAAGTTAAGATAAGAGTTGGTTTATCAACTACTGGTTCAATAGTGAACACTTTATAGGGTTAGATATTGAAATATAACATATCAGTTTTGGGTATACTTTCTCGACTGAAAATGTCTTCGAAAGTATACCACAAAACTATTAAATAAATATAACACTAATAAGAATACAACTTGATTTAAAAATAGTTTGATTCTTTCAACATGGTTATTTTAGGAAGTTTTAATTAAAAATTGATTAAAAAAATTTTAATTTAAAAAGGAAAAATATAATTTGATAGTAAATATGAAAAAGGATATAAAGATAACCTGGTTTTTGTGGTCAGTGGTTCTATTATTTGACCAGATAACAAAATATATAATAAGAGAAAAATTAAATTTAGGAGATTCGATTTCAGTAATACACAATATTTTTCACATAACTCATATAAACAACACTGGAGCTGCATTTGGAATGTTTCCAAATGCTCAAATTTTTTTTATTGTTACCTCAATTATTGCTATAATTGCCCTTATATATTTTTTATATACATTTAAGAAAGGAAATCCTACTTTTTATATATCGATAGGTTTAATTTTAGGGGGAGCAACTGGTAATCTATTGGATAGATTAATTTTAAGAACAGTAACAGATTTTTTAGATTTTGGAATAAATCCAAAGATTAGATGGCCAGCATTTAATATTGCTGATTCATCTGTAGTTATTGGCTTTTTTATTCTCGCAATACTGGTAATAAAAGGAGAATTTTTTAAAGTTAATAGGAACAGGTCCTGAAATTATACATATCAGCTTTGGGTATACTTTCTTTGTAAAAATACCTAAAAAAGTATATTGAAAAGCAATTAATATAGGTAAAATTTAAAAAGATATATTATAAGCCAATGTTTTTTAGGAGTATTATATGTATCCAACCTTATTTAAAATAGGTAACATAACGATTCACTCATATGGACTTATGGTTTCTTTAGGTTTTTTATTAGCAATTTTAATAGTCTATTTTGAATCTAAAAGAAAGGGATTAGACCCAAGTTCTGCATTAGATCTAGGCTTAGCAGCCATGATAGCTGGTATTCTTGGTAGTAAATTGTTATTTGTAATCAGGAATTGGAATTACTACTCAGAATATCCTATTAATATATTACTTGATTTTGGACAAGGCTTTATTTTTTATGGTGGCTTAATTCTTGGAACAGTTGCAGTTATATTAGTTAGTTACTTTAAAAAGATTTCAATTGGAACTGTTGCCGATGTCTGTGCTCCAGCAATTCCTTTAGGTCATGCTATTGGAAGAATAGGTTGTTTATTAAGAGGTTGCTGTTTTGGAAAAGTGTGTGATTATCCCTGGGCGATTCATCTTGAGGGTGCTCTAAGACATCCAACACAAATCTATCATTTTTTACATAATTTTTTAATTTTTGTTTTTTTATGGCTTATTAGGAAGAAAATTAAAGTGGAGGGAAATCTACTTTTAATCTATTTAATCCTTTATAGCATAGCTCGATTTATCACAGAATTTTTTAGAGAAAACCCTATATTTACTTTTGGACTTACGGGTTCCCAGGTATTTTCTATATTAGTATTTTTAGCTTCATCAATATTTTTAATATACAGATATACAATATATAAAAAAATTTAATTTATTATTAATGATGTAAATTTACTCTGTTACAGAGAATTCACACAGGATAATAAATAACTTTTAAGAGTTAAAATTTGTTGTTTCATATTCTAAAAAGTTAGAAAAAAGATTAGTTTAGTATAAAAAGTGAAAAAAATAAGATATTTTCTTCTAACCAAAAATTAAGTCTTTATTATTTCATAGCATTAGCCCATGGAAAAATATATAAAAAGGGTAAAACTAACTTCCTCTTATAAAGATGCAGGTAAAAGATTAGACCTATTTATTAGTGAAAAGATACCGAAACTTTCAAGGTCCAGAGTCCAAAAATTAATTCTCCAAGAAAATATTATTGTGAATGGTAAAAAGAAATCAAAAAGTTATGTTGTTAAGAGGGGAGATTATATTGAGGTTCTTATACCTCCTGCATCAAAATTAGAAGTTAAACCAGAGGACATTAAAATCAATATAATATATGAAGATGATGACTTGATAGTTTTATCAAAACCTGCTGGAATGGTTGTTCACCCATCACAAGGTCATCCTTCCAAAACAATTGTAAATGCATTACTTTTTCATACTAAATTTCTATCTGATATTGGTGGGGTTCTTAGACCTGGTATTGTTCATAGATTGGATAAACTAACGTCAGGCCTGATGATAGTGGCAAAAAATGACAAGGCTCATAGAAATTTAGCTGAGCAATTTAAGGAGAAGAGTGTTAAAAAGATATATTTAGCTTTGGTAAATGGTAGAATAAAGGAGGATGAGGGTGAAATAAATGCTCCTATAGGTAGAAGTAGAAGCAATAGGAAAAAGATGTCAGTAATTACCAGGGGAAAAGAAGCAATAACCAAGTTTAAGGTTTTAAAAAGATATAAAAACTTTACTTTAGTTGAGGTAAGACCTATAACAGGAAGGACTCATCAGATTAGAGTTCATTTATCTTATATAGGAAATCCAGTAGTCGGTGATACTCAGTACAGAAGAAGGAGAATTTATAAAGACCTGAAATTAGAAAGGCAGTTTTTACATGCAACAAAATTAGAATTCAATCATCCAAAGGATGGAAAAAGGATAAGTTTTAAGGATGATTTACCAGAAGATCTTAAAAATGTATTAAAATTTTTGGAAAATAGAAATATTGATTTTTAAATCTATTAATTGTAATATTACATCCATCTTGTATAAAATAATATAAGAATTATTTATAATTATCGGTAAGTAGTATGTGTGATTATAGGTGTCATCATATATGAAATATTTACATCAAAGAGAAATGTGCTTAATGATTTTAAAAATAAGTAAAACAAGCAAATTGAAAGTAATAAGAAATAAATAATATAATTAATGTAAAAGTAAATTTAATAAAATATAAATTGGGAGTGATTTATAATTGAGTAATATCCGACGGTTAGTATTAGATGTTTTAAAGCCTCAATTACCATCCATTATAAATTTTGCTAAGCAATTAGCAGACCTTGAAGGGGTTGATGGTGTGGATGTGAGTTTAATTGAGATGGATTCAAAATCAGAGAGTGTAAAAATTACTTGCGAAGGTAGAAATATAAATTATAGTGAGATTGAGGAAGTAATTATTAATAATGGCGGTACAGTTCATAGTGTTGATAAGGTTGCAACTGGAAGTACAATTGTTGAGGAGGTATCAACTCAGCAAGATACTGAATCAACTCTTGCTTAATCTACTATAATTTTCATAAGATATTATGAAATCTTTTCATGAATTTATAGAAAGAATAAAAGAATACAGAGAGATTTCAGAAGTGGATGAGTATGCTCGCCGATTATTCTCTATGAATGGTTTTGATGGGTGTATTACAATTTTGGGTGTGCTAATTGGTTTTTATATACAAAATATTGATGAACCAATGTTAATTTTTAAAACAGGAATTGCAGTAGCAATTGCAATGGCAATATCAGGTTTGTGGGGAGCTTATTCAGCGGAGAGATCAGAAAGAATAAAGGATTTAAAAGAGTTAGAGAGAGTAACAATTTCAGATCTTAATAATACCAAAATAGGGAGTGCACTTAGATTTGCAACAATAGTTGTAGCAATAGTGAATGCAGTTGCTCCCTTTATTACAGCTTTTTTAACATTGATACCCTTTTTATTTGCAAAAAGTTTAGATATTAAAACCTGTTACTATATTTCATTTATTATATTGTTTTCGACTCTATTTTTATTAGGTATATTTTTAGGGAGGGTTTCAAAAGAGAATCTTTTAATAGCAGCAATTAAGATGATTATAGCTGGAATAATGTGTGTATTAATAATTACATTTGCAGAAAGATTTATAGGATAATTTTTATTTTGTTATGGATTTTAAAAAATCTAAAATATTAAAAAAGAGAGAAGATAAGGTAAATCCCACTTTAGCTTTTTTTGTAATACTATTAACATCCACAATAGTTTTTTTATTCTTTTATCTCATAATTTTAGGACCATTTGTTTCAAAATTATTTACGGGAGGACGTGAACCAGGTAAAGCTGTTTTTGAAATTGCATTTTCTTCTCCACAGGAGGATGAAAAAATTGTCATTCTTGAAGGAAAAGCCACACTGGATATAGAGGTCGTTGTCGAAAGTAATCGAAAAATTGATGAAGTAAATGTATATATAAATGGTGAGTTAATAAAAACTTTTAACAAAGAACCTTTTAAATTTAAGTGGGAAACATCTGATTCAGGAAAATATTCATTATATGCCGAAGTAATAAATGATTTGGGGGAAAAGAAGGAGTCATTACCAATTGAAGTAACAGTTTATTCTCCAGAGGAGGAAGAAATTAAAGAAACCCTGGTTAATAAGATAAACAGAGTAATAAGTGAAATAGAATATAGAAAAACCAACGGATATCCTAAAATATGTTTAAAAACCGAAGATCCTATTATAATAGATGGAACTACTGAAAATTGGGAAGATTTTGATTCATTTTCAGCATTTAAAGCAACTTTCAAGCCTGAAGCTCTTACAAGCTCTACTGATCTTTCTGGAAGGTTCTATTCTGCCTGGAATAATGAAAATCTATATTTGATCATGGATGTCACAGATGATGTTTTAACTACTTTAGGTAAAGATGAAGACATTCAAAAAGGAGATGGTTTATTATTTTCCATAGACACAAATTTATATGGAGATATAAATACAAGAATACTTGATGCAGATGACTATCAACTATTTATTTCACCAGGTAATTTCTCAAATATAAATTCACAAGTAAAGACAATTGTTCCTGAGCAGTATGAATTAACTGGAATAAATATAGCTTCAACAAGGAAAGTTGGAGGGTATTATATTGAATTAAAAATACCATGGATTCAACTTGGGATACAAAATCCACAGGATGAGATGGTATTTGGTTTTAATCTTGATATTTTAGATACAGATCACTTAGGTGAACATGAGCTAATAATATCTTCATCTCCACGAGCTAATTCACAAGATGCTCTAACATTTGGGACTTTAATTTTAATTGAGCATCCAACCGAGGATTAAAATTAGGATTTTTAATAAGAAAATCTAAAAAAATTTTAAATAGAATTAAATAATATCTGATAAAATAGTAAATATTGTTGTATTAAAAAGTTATTTTGGTATAATACTTAAATATAATAGAAATTGTTTTAATAAAAAATTCTGATATCATTCTTAAAATCATTAAAATCTGAAATTTTTAAAGAGAAAGGAGCAAATTACAATGGCAGTAAAACCTCCAGAATTAACTGCAGAACAAAGAAAAGAAGGTCTTCAAAAAGCACTTAAACTTAGAAGGGAAAGAGCTGATTTAAAGAAAAAACTGAAGGGTGGGGATATTGACATCAATGGAGTTTTAAATATGACAGGACAAGCAGTTGAAAGGATAAAAGCAATTGATTTATTAGCTTCCTTACCTCGTGTTGGAAAGATAACAGCTCGAAAGATAATGAAAGAGATTAAAATAGCAAAATCTCGTAGAATTAAAGGGTTGGGAGTTAGACAAAGAAAAACTCTCATTTCTCGGTTTGGGTAAAAATAAGAAAATAAAAAATCAACATAAAATAATCGTTATTTCTGGTCCATCAGGAGCAGGTAAAACTACTCTGATTAGGAAAGTCGTAAAAAGAATTCCTACTTTGGCTTTCTCTATTTCAGCCACCACAAGACCTATAAGAAAAGGTGAGAGGGAAGGGGTTGACTATTTTTATATTTCTGAAGAAATATTTAAAAGGTTAATAGAAAGCGATAGTTTTATTGAGTGGGCTAAAGTTCATGGAAATCTATATGGAACACTGAAATATCATATAGATGAACTTATAAAAAGGGAAAAAAATGTAGTACTTGATGTAGATGAACAGGGAGCTCATCAAATTAAAGAAAAGAATATACCCGCTATTTTAATATATATATTACCCCCCTCTATTGAGGAATTGGAAAAGAGACTTAAAAAAAGAAAATCTGAGCTTACAAAAGAAATGAAAAAAAGATTGGAAAATGCCAAAGAACAAATCTTATCCAAAGGGTTTTATGACTATGTTGTTATTAATGATGATATAAATAAGGCTGTAGAAGAATTAAAAGATATTATAAATGAATATATCAAAAATGAGGAGGAAATTGGGTAAAGTAGCTATTGATGATCTAAAAAATAAAATCGGAAATAGATATATATTAACAATATTAGCTTCTAAAAGAGCAAGACATATAAAGTCATGCATAAACGCGGATAAATATATGAGAACATGTAAATGGCCTAAACCATTATTAGAAACTGATTCTAAAAAACCTCTTACTATAGCCTTAGAAGAAATTGCTGAAGGTAAAATTTATTATAAGGAATCTAAGAAGAAGGAAGAAAAAGAACAAGAAGAGGAAGAAAGTAAGTAATTAGATATAAAATGTCATGATCAATTAATTCATAAAATGAATAAAATCTATAAAAAATCAAATCTAGCTGAAGTACTTATAAACCTTCCAACCAAAGAGTTAAGCAAATTTTATGTTTATGAAATACCCTCATATTTAAAAAATAAAATAAAAATAGGCTCTTTAGTAAAAATCCCTTTTTCTAGAAGTATTCAAGTTGGCTATGTTATTGGATTCACAACGGAAAAACCTGTTAAAAACATAAAAAAGATTCAAGCAATTTTAGAAGAAAAACCTCAATTTTTCCAAATTATGCTTGAACTCTGCAAATGGATGTCTGATTATTACCTCGCTCCTCTTTTGAGATGTGTAAAACATATTATCCCCCCAGGAGGTGTTAGTACGGTAATTACCTATGTGAAGCTTATTAAAGATATAAAAACTTGTCTAGAAAAATTATCTAAAAGAGCTTTCTTACAAAGAAGAATTATTGAGACCCTCTCAAAAAATAAAGATATGGTAAAAATATCAAAATTACAAAGGCTTTTGTCTAATAGAAATCTTTCAAATACCCTTCTTTCTCTTGAAAAGAAAGGATTTGTAAAAAGAGTGTATAAAACAAAGCATAAGACCATATCTTCACACTTTGAAAAATTTATTAAAATAAAAATATCTAATAGTGAAGTAAAAGTAGCTTTAAAAAAGTTAATAAATGCACCCAAACAAAGAGAAATACTAAATTACCTAATATTAAAGGGTGAGATTTCACAAAATAAGCTCTTAAAAAGAACAAAATCATCCAACTCCAGTATCTCATCCCTGGTAAAGAAAGGGTACATTGAGATAGTTTCAAAAAAAATTAAGAGAGAATTCCCAATTTCTTATAAGGATGAAAGCCAAGTTCCAAAAAGATTAACATCTTATCAAAAGAATGCTATTGAAAAAATAATTGAAAAAATAAAGAAAAATACTCCAACTACTTTTTTGTTACAAGGAGTAACTGGAAGTGGAAAGACTGAAGTATATATGAGAGTAATATCTTATTTACTTTCCATTGGTAAGACTGCCTTGGTATTGGTTCCTGAAATTGCATTAACACCTCAAATGATAGCAAGATTTAAAAATAGGTTGGGTGATGTTGTTGGAGTTTTTCATAGCAAAATGAGTAAAGGAGAGAGATATGATCAATGGATGGATATTGCAAAAGGTGGATGTCTGGTGGTAATTGGAACGCGCTCTGCTATTTTTTCTCCTTTAAAGAATTTAGGTGTGATTATAATTGATGAGGAACATGAAAATACATATAAGGAAACAACATCTCCGCAATATAATGCAAGGGAGGTTGCTCAAAAATTGGCAGAACTACAAAATGCTGTTGTTATTCTCGGGAGTGCAACTCCATGCATTGAAACGAGATATAAAGCAGAAATCAAGGAATATGAATTCCTCAGTCTTCCTGAAAGAGTTACGAAAGCTGGATTACCTGAAATTGAAATGGTCGATATGAGAAAAGAACCAGTTGTTCCAGGAACTTTAGGAATGAGTGAAAAGTTAATAAATGAGATTAGGAAAACTTTAAAAAATAGGGAAGGAGTAATATTATTCATTAATCGGAGGGGATATGCGACATATTTGCTTTGCATAAGTTGTGGTTATGTATTTAAATGCCCCAATTGCAATTTGTCTTTAAAATATCATAGTGTAAATCTTTCACTAATTTGTCATCATTGTAATTATACAATCAAAGTACCTGACACATGTCCTGATTGTAAAGGTGCGACATTAAGACCGATGGGGATGGGTACTCAAAGAGTTGAAGAACAGTTAAACAGATTATTTTCTGATGTAGATGTTTATAGAATGGATACCGATACTACTGGGAAGAAATTATCTCATCAAACAATTCTAAGCAAATTTAGTCAAAGTTCAGGATCGATTCTTTTAGGAACACAGATGATTGCAAAGGGACTTGACATAAAAAGTGTAACATTAGTTGGTGTTGTTAATGCGGATACAGCTTTAAATCTTCCAGAATTCAGGTCTTCTGAAAGGACATTTCAACTTATAACCCAGGTTAGTGGAAGATCAGGAAGAGGGGAAAAGATTGGGAAAGTAATTATTCAAACTCATTTTCCTGAACATTATGCCTTAGATTGTGCAACAAAAGGTGATTATGTAGCATTTTATAAAAAGGAGATTCAATATAGAAAAGAATTAGCTTATTCACCATTTTCCCACCTAATAAATATAGTTATTTCTGGTAAATTTGAAAATGATGTAATCAATCTTAGTAATAAGATATTATCTTATCTTAAGTCAAAAAATATAGACAATAATTCAATTGTTTTGGGTCCAGCACCTGCTCCACTTTCAAGAATTAGGGGTGAATATAGATGGCACATATTTCTAAAGAGCAAGAAATCCGATGAAACAAAAAATATTTTAGCTCAAACTATGTTCAATATACCCCAATATGGAAAAAAAACTAAATATATAGTTGATGTTGACCCTGTAATAACAATGTAGGATTATATTATTAAATGTGATTATTAATATAGTTATAATGTTTTTAAGCATTTATTTTTCTTATTGAAAAGTTTAGATATTTTGTTTAAAATTTAATACTCAAATTACAATGAAATGTATAGAATTTCTCTTATTAGGTATAAATAGAGGTTATTTAGTATGGCAATAAAGAAGATAAGAATATTTGGAGATCCTGTTTTAAGGGAAAAAGCTTCAGAAGTTAAAAAAATAGATGATAAGATAGTAAATTTAATAAATGATTTAACAGATACTATGAGAAATGCAAAAGGTGCAGGTCTTGCAGCTAATCAGATAGGGGTTTTAAAAAGAGTAGCTGTTATTGATATAGGTGAAGGATTAATTAAACTAATAAATCCAAAAATCATAAAAAAGAATGGGGAAATAGAAGAGATCGAGGGTTGCTTGAGCTTTTATTCCCTTAACTCTCCCATAAATAGAGCTGAGAAAGTTACTATAATAACTAAAAATTTAGAAGGAGAGGAAGTTAAAATTGAAGCTGAGGGTTTATTAGCAAGAGCAATCCAACATGAAATCGATCATCTTAACGGTATTTTAATTATTGATAATGCCTTAGATGAGGAAAAAAGAAAAATGGTTATGGAATTGAATAAATTGAAAGTACAAAATGGGGAGGAAAAATTTTGAAAATCATCTTTTTAGGAACACCTCAATTCTCTATACCGTTCTTAGAAGCAATAAATTCATCACACCATAAAATTATTGGTGTTATTACAAATCCTGATAGAAAGGCTGGAAGGGGCAGAAAAGTTACACCTTCTTCTATAAAGAAGGGAGCTATTAAATTAGGATTAAAATTTTTTCAACCCCAAAATATTAATGAACCAGAATTTATCTCACAGTTGAAGGAGCTCAAAGCAGAAGCAGGAGTTATAGTTGCGTATGGAAGAATATTAAAAAGAGAGATAATAGATGTTATGGAAAAGGGATGGATTAATTTTCACCCCTCTTTACTGCCAAAATATAGAGGTCCATCACCAATACAGTGGGCAATACTTCACGGGGAATCAATAACAGGAATTACTACAACTTTTTTAGATGAAAAGATGGATTCTGGAGATATCATTCTACAGAAAAAGATTGAGATTAAAGAAAATGATACCTTTGGAAAACTTAAACAAAAAATTAAGGTGGAAGGATGTAAATTACTTTTAAAAACCCTAGATTTAGTTGAAAAGGGAGACGTGAAAACTATAGTTCAAGATGATAAATTAGCTACATATACCAAGAAGATCACAAAAAAAATTAAAACTATTAATTGGAATAACTCATCAAAAAGAATTTATAACCAAATAAGAGCTTTAAATCCTACTCCTGGGGCTCAAACAATTTTAAAAGGAAAGATTCTAAAAATTTGGGTATCTAAAATAATTAATAGAAAATCCAGTCTTCCTCCTGGTTCTGTAGTAACTTGTTCACCAAAAGAAGGTCTATTTATTACCACATCCGATTATCTTATTCGTCCTATTATATTACAACCTCAGGATAGAAGTAAGATGAAAGACATTGAATTCTTAAGAGGCTATCAGGTAAAAAGAGGGGACGTATTAGGTATATTTAAATGAATATAAATAATTTATGATTAAAAATTAGATTGAACTATGAATAATAATGAAAATAAGCCCTATAAGTTATCAGTTTCAATTTTAGATGCGGATCTTGCTCATTTAGAAGATGAAATTAGAAAAGTAGAACCTTATGCTGATTTTTTACAAATTGATGTAATGGATGGACATTTTGTACAAAATATATCTTTTGGAATTCCAATAGTTAAAACAATAAAAAAAATAACAAGTACTCCATTAGAAGCTCACTTAATGATTCAACAACCAGAAAAATATATAAAAAATTTTGTGGATGCTGGTTCTGATTGTGTAATTATCCATTATGAATCTGAAACTTCTACTGATATTTTAGATATATTAAGAAATATTAAGGAATATAAAGCAAGAACCGGGCTTGCTATAAATCCTGATACACCAGTTAAAAAAATTATTAATTTTTTAAAAAACATTGATCTTTTACTTTTGATGTCTGTTTTTCCTGGTTTTGGAGGTCAAAAATTCATAAAAGAAACTTATAAAAAAATAAAAGATATTAAAAAAATAATTAAATCTCATAATTATAAAGTTGAAGTAGAGGTTGATGGTGGTGTAGGTCTGAATAATGCTTCTAAATTATTAAAATCTGGAGTTGACATATTAGTAGTGGGATCAGCAATATATAAAGCAAATAACGTAAATGAAGCTGTAAAAGCTTTCTCTTCAATAAAAATATAGATTTTTAATATTATTTATTTAAAAATCTGGTAAAATTAATAAAATTTAAATTTAGAAATCTTCAGGGCAGGGTGTAATTCCCGACCGGCGGTAAAAGCCCGCGAGCTCTTATGGCAGATCTGGTTTTTTCCAGAGCCGACAGTATAGTCTGGATGGGAGAAGATTTGATATAAGCGTCAGGTTTTCTTCCTGACGCTAATTAATTGTATGAGGATATTTTATATATATAATATCTTAATTAATAAAAAATATATTTTTAAATTATATTTTAAAAATTATGAAAAAGTATTAAGAAGTATTAATAACAAATTAAAAATAATAAGAATCAAATATATGAAAATTGAGAAAGAAATACATGAAAAATATATAAATATTGCAATCAAGTTAGCAGAAAAAGCCCGTGGAAAAACAAGTCCTAATCCTATGGTTGGAGCTGTTTTGGTTAAAAATGGGAAAATAATAGGAGAGGGATATCATAAAAGAAAAGGTACTAATCATGCAGAAGTTGAAGCAATAAACTCATGTCAATCTTCTTTGGGGGGAGCTATTATGTATGTTACTCTTGAACCATGTTGTTTTTACGGTAACACACCTCCATGTACAAAATCTATTTTAAAAGCAGGGATAAAAAAAGTTATAGTTGGCATAATTGACCCCAATCCTAAAGTAAATGGTAGGGGAATAAAGGAGTTAAAAAGGGAAGGAGTTGATGTAGAATTTGGATTTTTAGAAAAAGAAATATCAAAGCAAAACGAGACTTATATAAAATACATCACGAAAAAAATCCCCTTTGTAACGATGAAGATTGCTATAAGTTTAGATGGTAAAATGTGCACAAAAACAGGTGATTCAAAATGGATCTCTTCAGATATTTCAAGAAAATATGTTCACAAGAAAAGAAGTCAATATGATAGTGTATTAACAGGAATAGGAACAGTTCTCACTGATGACCCATTACTTACATCAAGATATGGTAAAAATAGAAAAAACCCGATAAGAATTATAGTTGATTCAAAACTTAAGATTCCATTAAATTCTAAGGTACTTAAGACAATTGATGAAGCAAGATTAATTATTGCAACAACAAAATATCATAATGAGGAAAAAGCTAATGAGATAAAGAGGCTTGGAGGAGAGATTTTGGTGGTTAAAAACCATATTAAATATAAAAAACAGAAAAATAAGGACCAATATTATAGAGTAAATTTACATAAATTATTGGAAATGTTAGGTGAAATGGAAGTAACATCAGTTTTAGTTGAAGCAGGATCAACACTTTCAACATCATTTATTAAGCAGAATTTAGTTGATAAATTCCTCGTTTTTATAGCACCGATTATCATTGGTGGAAATGAATCATTTCAAACTATAGGTGATTTAGGGATTGAAAAGATTATGGATGTTAATAGAGTAAATATTTTTAATTTGGAAAGAATGGGTGATGATATATTAATTGAAGCTTATCCATATAAATAAAACCATAAATTGAAAGAATGAAAGGGAGAAATATTGTTTTCTGGAATAATTGAAGAAATTGGAATAGTAAAAAAAGTAAGATTTACACTTGACAAGGGGGTGCTGAAAATTTCTTGCAAGAAGATTTATGAGAATCTTAAATTAGGTGATTCTATAAATGTAGATGGTGTATGTCTTACTATTTCGAAGATAGAAAATGGTTTATTTAGTGTTGATATATCTCCTGAAACTTATAAAAAATCAACTTTGAAATACCTTAAAACTGGAATGAATGTTAATTTAGAAAGGTCAATTACCATAAATACTTTATTGGGGGGTCATATAGTTTTGGGACATATTGATGAGGTTGGGAGAATTATAAAAATAAAAAGACAAAGGGATTTTAGTACATATGAGATATTACATTCACCCGAATTATCTAAATATATAGTAAAAAAAGGATCGATATCTATAGATGGAATTAGTTTAACTATAATTGAATTCTTAAATAATAGATTATCGGTTTCTTTAATTCCTTATACCTTAAAAAATACTACATTAGGTGATAAAAGAGTCAATGATAAGGTAAATTTAGAAGTTGATATTTTAGCTAAATATTGCTATAAATTTATTTCAGATAGATATGAAAATCAAAAAGTTGTTGATGATAGATTAAAGAAAAATATTAAAGACTTAGATTTTTAAGATTATGAAAAGTTCTTATCTCAAATAATTAAATTTAAAAAATAATAAAATAAATAATTTCATATATAAGAGGACTAACAACCAATTAATAAGATTTATATTTTTAATATTTTTATAGCAAATAAAATAACTGGTAATAATGAATTTTTAGATTATAAAAGGAAGTGAATGTATGAGTATTGATACAGTTGAAATAGCAATAGAAGAAATCAAGAAAGGAAATATGATAATAGTTGTTGATGATGAGGATAGGGAAAACGAAGGTGATTTTATAATGGCAGCTGAGAAGGTTACTCCTGAAGATATAAATTTCATGTCAAAATATGGAAGAGGTTTAATATGTATGCCTTGCAAAAGCTCTCAATTAGACGAACTTAGAATTCCTGATATGATAACTAAAAATACATCTAAACATGGAACAGCATTTACAGTATCAGTGGGTGCAAAGCACAAGATATCAACTGGAATATCTGCATTTGATCGCGCAGCTACAATTCAAACTATAGTAGATCCAAAAACGATACCAGAAGATATAAGCATGCCAGGACATATTTTTCCCTTAAGAGCAAGGGATGGAGGTGTGCTCAAAAGGGCAGGTCATACTGAAGCTACTGTTGATTTAGCTCGTTTAGCTGGGTTATTTCCAGCGGGTGTTTTATGCGAAATAATGAATGATGATGGAACAATGGCTCGATTACCTCAATTGAAAATAATTGCAAAAAAATTCAATATGCCTATAGTAACAGTTGCATCTATAATTGAGTACAGAAGAAAAAGAGAAAAGCTGATCGAAAGAATTACAGAAACAAAACTTCCTACAGAATATGGTGAATTTGATATGGTTGTTTATAAGTCAATTTTAGATGATAAAGTGCACATTGCTTTGCAAAAAGGCAAAATTAAAGATGGAGAAAGCGTATTAGTCAGAGTACATTCTCAATGTCTTACGGGAGATATTTTCAGGTCATTAAGATGTGATTGTGGTCAGCAGCTATCTAAAGCCCTAAAAATGATACAGGATGAAGGTAAGGGAGTCTTATTGTATATGCAGCAAGAAGGTAGAGGAATAGGACTTATTAATAAATTAAAGGCGTATGAATTACAAGACAAGGGTTTAGACACGATAGAAGCAAACAAAGCTTTAGGATTTCCATCTGATCTAAGAGATTATGGAATTGGAGCTCAGATACTTGTTGATTTGGGATTATCAACAATAAGATTAATGACAAATAATCCTAAAAAAGTTGTGGGTCTTGAAGGATATGGATTGAAGATAACTGAAAGGGTTCCCATTGAAATAAAGCCAAATAAAGAGAATATAAGATACTTACAAACAAAAAGAAATAAACTCTCTCATTTAATTAGTAGTGTTAAAGAATAAGATAAATCAAATTTAAGAAAATGTTAAAAAAATATTTTTAGGAAGGAGGATTTATGGAAAAGAAATATGAAGGTCATTTGATTGCAGAAGATCTAAAATTTGGAATAGTAATAAGCAGATTTAATGATTTCATAACTAATCGTCTTTTAGAGGGAGCATTAGATGCTCTAAAAAGACACAAATGCTTAGAAGAAAATGTAGAAATAACTTATGTTCCAGGAAGCTTTGAAATACCCCTTATTGCGAAAAAATTAGGTCTTACAAAAAAATATGATGCCATTATATGTTTAGGGGCAGTTATAAGAGGAGATACTCCCCACTTTGAGTATATAGCAACTCAGGTGTCGAGAGGTATTGAAACTGTTAGTTTAGATTTAGGAATACCAGTATCATATGGAATTATAACTGCGGACAATGTTGAGCAAGCTATTGAAAGAGCTGGAACAAAAATGGGAAATAAAGGATATCAAGCAGCTATTTCAGCTATTGAAATGGTAAACTTACTAAAAGAAATAAAATAATTATTACAGATTATTGATTTTATCATATAGAAAATAATAAAAATAAAATTTTAAATTTCAATTTAATTTACCCTGTTTTTTATTAGGGGGAATAAGAGGTTAAATATGAAAATTGGAATTTTTAGTGATACTCATGGTGATTATAAAGCTGTTAAAAAAAGTCTTAAGATTTTTAAGAATTGCGATTTTATATTACATTGCGGTGATATATTAAATCATGGAGTTTTCAATCCAATAAAAAAGTCTTATAATCCCCAAAAAGTAGCAGAACTTTTAAATAAATCAAAAGTACCTATAATTTTTTGTAAGGGTAATTGTGATAGTGAAGTAGACCAGGCAGCAATAAAAAGACCTATTCAAAGTCCAATTGCTTATATATTTGCAGAACCTTTTAAAATTCTCATAAGTCATGGACATAATATGAGTAGAGAAGATATTTTAAAACTTGTTCAAAAGGATGGTTATAACATCGTTGTAAGTGGTCATACTCATCGCCAATTATTTGAAAGGGTAGAAGATATCTTTTTCATAAACCCTGGGAGTGTAAGTATTCCATTAGATGATAAACCACCATCAGTGATAATTTTAGAGGATAATGAATTATCTTTTATAGACATATATACAGGTGAGGTAACAGAAAGATTCAAACTGGAGTAAATATTAGAACTAAACAAAATTTCTACTCAATTATTTTTTCTAATATTTCTTTATGTAAACTATAGTCACTTTCTGAATATAAAACTAATCTTACAAGACTTGGTTTTTTATTATTCTTTAAGTAATTAATTATTGTATTTAGAGCTATTTTTGCAGCCTCCTCTTTGGGATATCCAAAAGCTCCTGTACTTAAAGCTGGGAAAGAAATGCTTCCAAAACCTTTGTCTTTTGCTAATTTTAGACTATTTTCATAACTTGCTTTAAGTAAAACAGGATCATTATCTGAACGTGAATATATAGGTCCAACAGTATGGATGACATAAGGAGCTGGTAGATTATAGCCCTTTGTAATTTTAGCTTCTCCAGTTTTACATCCACCAAGTTTTTCACATTCATCCCAAAGTTTCGGTCCAGCAACTCTATGTATAGCTCCAGCAACTCCACCACCTGGGGCAAGTCTATAATTAGCAGCATTTACAATTGCATCAGTTTGTTGAGCAGTTATATCACCCCTGACAAGCTCCAATACATTGTCATTTATTTTCCTTACCATCTTTAATTCATTCATTTTCAACCTCCAATTTAACCTATTTATTTTAGATATTTGAGAGATATAAAGAATAGGAATTTATATATAGTGTAAAAATAACAAGTATAATTATAATAATATATAATTATTTTCTTATTTTCTAAAATTTCTTTTCAATGAAAAGCTTTTATACATTAAGGGAAGAGAGAATTAAAAAATCATAAGTATTAAAGAACAGTAGTTTGAAGATTATCATGAAATTTTAAATTTTTGATTATCTATTATTTAATAATTTAAAATAATAAGATGTAATTATATAAAATTTTTATCAAATGAATTAATGAGTATGAAAGAAGGTCAAAAAATTATGGAAAAGAGACTTTGTCGTTCAAAAAAAGAAAGAATGATATGTGGTGTGTGTGGGGGAGTAGCAGAATATTTCAATGTAGATCCTACAATAGTTAGATTATTATGGGCAGCATTAACAATATTTTCAGCATTTTTCCCAGGAATAATACTTTATCTGATTTGTTGTGTTGTAATTCCTGAGGAAAAATAAAAAGTTTTAAAAATTGTATACAAAATAGATAAACAAAATAAGGTAAATAAAAAATTTAGTAAATAATATTTTTTTTATACTCTGTTTTGGCATCCTTATTCATGATTAAATTGAAAGAGAAAAGTTTCAACACACCTTAAATTAAAAAATCATAAATGCTTTCTATTTCAATGTAATTTTTCATTCAAATTCTCATTCTTAGATACAAATTCTATAAAAAAAATTTTGTATATATGTTTTAACTCCTTTTATCATTTCTTTAATTAGGATAAAAAGTGTTTATAGTAATAATCATAGAAAAAAAATTTTATTTTAATAACAGAATAATGAAAAATACTTTTAATATTTTTGATATTAGTTTAAAATATTGTGATTAATTCATGATAAATCTTTTTATTATTTTAAAAAATTAATTTTCTATTAGTAGGATAAATTAATTTATAAGCTATGAGATATATCTTTTGAGAGTTAAAAATAAATAAAATAATTGTGTTTTATTGTGTCTTATATAATAGAATTAAAAAATTAAAATCATTATTAACCTATTAATAAATAATGAGGATTAAGAAGATGGAAACGGAGAGGACAAAAAAGGTAGGAATAGCGATACAGAAAGAATTCAGTGAGATTTTACAAAGAGAGGTGAAAGATCCAAGGATTGGTTTTGTTACTGTGACAAGGGTAAAAGTTACTCCTGATTTGAAAATTGCAAATATTTATATTAGTATTTATGGTTCAACTGAAGAGAGAGAAAGAACTTTACAAGGGCTTGAAAGTGCAAAAGGGTATATAAGAAGCCTATTTGCAAAAAGATTACATATAAAGTTTATTCCAGAAATTAGATTCTTTCATGATAAATCTTTTGAGGAGGGAATAAGGATATCAGAAGTTATGTCTAAGTTGAAAGATAAAGACGATAAAAAAGTTGGAAAAGAAAAAAAAGAAGAAGAGGAAAATGAAAATGAGAATGAAATTTAATAGAATTAAATATAAGAATATATCAAAAAAAGTAGTGGAAATAATTAATAATGAGGAAAAATTTGTACTATTCTCTCATAAGAAGCCAGATGGTGATGCAATGGGTTCAGTTCTGACGATGTATTGTTTATTTAAAAAAATGAATAAAAATGTTGAAGTTGCATGGGATGATGAAGTTCCTTATCAGTTTACTTTTCTTCCTTACTCAAATATTTTGAAAAAGAATATCCCAAGCATTGATTCAAATACAGTATTAATTTCTTTGGATAATTCTTCAAAAGATTTGATTAATTTACTTTATCCTGGTCTTAAAAGAGAAGATTATAAACTAATAATAAATATAGATCACCATTATAAAAACACAGAATTTGGAGATATAAATTTAGTGACCCCCGATGCCTCTTCTGTAACTCAGATACTTTATAACGTCTTTAAAGAAAATGACATAGAAATTGATATAAGAATGGCAGAGTGCTTATATACTGGGTTGGTAACCGATAGTGGAAGGTTTCAATATATAAATACAACTGCTCAAAGTCATCTGATGGCTGCTGAGTTAATTTCTTTAGGAGTAGACCCAATAAAAATATTTAGAAAAGTTTTTGAAAATAAACCTGCAGAGATACTTAATTTATATAATAGTATGATTTCAAGAGCGAAGATTTCAAAAAAAGGCTCTTTTATTTATTCATATGTCCTTCAAGATGACTTAAAGAACTTAAATCTCCCATATTCAGCTTCTATGAATTTCATAAATATGATAAGAGCAATAAAGAATGTGAAATTTGCCTCAGTCTTTAAACAGGAGAAAGATGGTACTTATAGAGTTAGTCTTAGATCTTCTAGTAATGTAAATGTTTCAAAGATAGCTTATGTATTTGGTGGTGGTGGTCATCCAATGGCTGCAGGTTATCATTGTAAAAGCAAGAATTTAGTGGAGTGTGTAACGCAGTTAGAAGATGAATTATATTAAAAATGGGTTAATAATAGTTAATAAACCAAAAGGTTTAACCTCTCATGATGTTGTTGAGGAAATAAGAAAATTCTTTCCTAATATTAAGGTTGGTCACACAGGAACTTTGGATCCAATGACAACTGGCATCTTACTTGTCTGTATAGGAAGAGCAACAAAACTTTCACGAGTTTTAAATAGGTATGATAAGGAGTATATTGCAGAGATTGAATTAGGATATGAAACAGATACATTAGATAGTCATGGAAAGATAGTTAAAAAATCAAGTAAAAGTGAGATAGGTAAAAAATTAGAGAAGATTACAAATTTAAGGAAAGTAATTAATAAATTTGTTGGAGAGATAAGTCAAATTCCCCCAATTTATTCTGCCATAAAATACAAAGGAGAGAAACTATATAAAATTACGAGAAGGAATCAAAAAGTTAAAATTAAACCAAGAAATGTGAATATATATAAAATTCAATTAATTGATAAAATAAGAGATAGCACATTTAAAATAAAAGTGATATGCTCTTCTGGATCATATATAAGAGCTTTAGCAAGGGATATTGGAATAAATTTAGGAACTTATGCGACATTGATTGAACTTATAAGAATAAGGATTGGAAAATATAAGATAGAAAATTCTTATAAATTAGAACAATTAAAAAAATTATATTTAAAAGGAATGATTTCTAAGGTTATAATTCCAATTTCACAAATTTTAAGTGAATTTAAGAAGGTAATAATTAAAGATTTTTATAAAAAAATGATAAAAAATGGAGCACCACTATCACTTAATATGATTAAAAATGTTCCTTTTAAATGCAAAAGCAGAAAAGAATTAGTAATATTAGTTAATGAAGAAAAAATTGTAGGTATCTACAAAACCTTTAGAGATATTGATTTAAAATCAGTATCTACAAGTAAAACAGATGTAGCAAAAGCTTGGATAATGTTAAATTAATTTAATAAATATAAGATCATTGATGATTTTATAAAATGACAAAAATTATTAAATATAAAACAGTTAAAAATTTTAAAGAAAATTTAAATTATAAAGATGGGAATGTTTTAACCATAGGTTTTTTCGATGGTGTACATATTGGTCATCAGAAGGTATTAAAAAATGGTAAGAAATTATCATTAGAAAAAAACATTCCATTTGTTGTATTAACATTTCATCCTCATCCTAATGAAATAATTTTTCCAGATAGGAAATTTCCATTGTTAACTTCGTTAGAAAATAGAATTAAATTAATAATGGATTTTGGTGTTGATGTAATAATTGTTATACCTTTTACAAAAGAGTTTTCATTATTAACTAAAGAGGGATTCTTGGAAGAAATTGTTAAAAATAGGATAAACCCCAAGGATTTAGTAATAGGCGAGGATTTTAGATTTGGTTATAAAGCTGATGGCAATATTGAATTTTTACTTGAATATTTTAAAAATCAGGATATTTCAGTGAATGTAATCCCATTATTGAAAATTGATAAAAGTATCATTTCAAGCACTCTAATTCGAAAGTTAATAATAAATGGAGAAATATCTTATGCAAACAAATTATTAGGTAGAAATTTTGAAGTATATGGATCAGTAATAAAGGGAAGGGGGGTGGGGAGTTCTATCGGTTTTCCAACACTAAATATTAAAAAATTAAAGGAAATTTTGTTACCTGGTGATGGAATTTATCTGGGGCAAGTAAAATTTGATAATTCTAAAAAATATTGTCTGATAAATATAGGTAAGAGACCAACCTTTGATGGAAAGAGAAGAACAGTTGAGACTTATATTTTAGATATAGAAGAAGATGAAATTAAGAAATTAAGGGAATTGGGTTTATTAAAACTATATTTTATAAAAAAATTAAGAGATGAAATTAAATTTGAATCAGTTGAAAAATTAGTTGAACAGATAAAAAGAGATATTAAAAAAGCAAGAGAAATTATAAAATCTATAAATTTTTAATAACTTATTTTTAATATTTATTGTTGTAATATAGTCAAATTATTTTCATTTAAATTAACAATTTGAATTATATTTATTTTAAAATGTATTATAATATTTTAAAATAGTCAAATATAATAAGGTATATTAATCATTATTGATTATGTTATTTATTATTAAGCATATTATTCATTAATGTGTTCATAATATATTACAAAGGATGTTATTCACTAATAATTATGATATTGAATACTTTATATAATTTAGATTTGAAGGAAATGGAGGTTGTGTTAATTGACTATAAATAAAGAGGATAAGCAGGGCATTATAAAAGAATATCAAATTCATGAAAATGATACTGGTTCTCCAGAAGTTCAGTTAGCTATTCTAACTGATGAAATAAATAATTTAACAGAGCATTTAAAAATTCACAAAAAGGATTTTCATTCAAGAAGAGGCTTATTAAAGAAAGTGGGAAGAAGGAGAAGACTTTTAGAGTATTTGAAAGCGAAAGATATTGAAAGATATAAAAGCTTAATTAAAAAATTAGGATTGAGAAAATAAACCTTTAAAAAAGAATGAATTTAAAAAATCCCCCATATAACATCAATCCGACATTTCAATTCTATCTTTTATTTTTAACAATTTTGGATAATTGTGTTTAAGATAATTATATTTTTAGTTGAAATAATATTTTTATGTTCAATTTTAATTTTAAGTGCAATAATTAATTTATATATTTCTAAATGTAATAATTTTTTATTATACACATCTTTTGAGTAAAAAAATTTAGTAAAATAAAAATTTTAATTATTTTAGGAGGTTTTATTTTTGGAAAATTATAGAATAACAATTCCTTTAGAGGATAAAGAAATAATTTTGGAAACCGGAGAATTAGCAAAACAAGCAGATGGAGCTATTTTAGTTAGGTGTGGAAAGACAGTTCTATTAGTTACTGTAGTTGAGTCTAAGACTGAAAGGGGCAATAAAGATTTCTTCCCACTACTCGTCGATATTGAAGAGAAAATGTATGCTGCTGGAGAAATTCCTGGTGGTTTTATAAAAAGAGAGGGAAGACCTAGTGAAGAATCAATATTGACTGCCAGATTAATTGATAGACCCATTAGACCTCTATTTCCTGATGATTATCGAAGTGATGTTCAAATAATAGCTACTATTCTTTCAGTGGATAAAATAAATCCATTTGATAATTTAGGTATATTAGGTGCATCAGCAGCATTAACTATTTCCAATATACCCTTTTTAGGTCCAATTGGTGCAGTAAGAGTTGGTTATATAAATGATAAATACTTGATAAATCCAACTTATCAACAGTTGCAAGAAAGCTCATTGAATTTAGTTATGGCTGGAACGAAGGAAAGTATAGCTATGATGGAAGCAAAAGCAAATGAGGTATCTGAGGAAGTTTTAATAGGAGCTATTGAAGCTGCAAAACAGATTATTAATCTACAGATTGATAAGCAAATGGAATTTAGTAAGCAAGTTAACTTGATGAAAGA
Source organism: Actinomycetes bacterium (assembly GCA_023129485.1). Lineage (GTDB taxonomy): Bacteria > Actinomycetota > Humimicrobiia > JAHJRV01 > JAHJRV01 > JAHJRV01. The sequence goes on from JAGMBY010000053.1 coordinate 31,579, forward strand.
TAAGGTAATTGATATTGCTAAAGAATCTTTAGTAGAAGCAGTAAAAATTGAAGATGAAAAAATCAGGCGGAGCGAAATCTCTAAAATAAATAAAGAATCAATATCAAAAACTATTGAATTAGCTGCTGAAGAGCTTAAAGAAGATTGGAAAAATAAGACTCCATATATGGAGTTGTCTCTAAGAAAATTAGAAAAAGAACTGACAGAAGAATTTCTGTATTCAAAGTTGGTCGAAATGATAAAGGAACAAATACAAAATACTTTTCTAATCGATGATGTTGAAGTAAGAAAGGAAACTATAACTGAATTAAAGGATGAAACTATTGAAGAAATTAATAATAATTGGCCTGAATATCAAACATTAACAGCAAAACTTATAAGAAAGATAGAAAATGAAGCTGCAGAGGAATTTTTCGCAGAAAAACTCTTGAATATAGTTCGTGAACCAATGCTAAAAATATTCTTAATTAATGATATTGAAGAAAAAGAAGTAATGATGGATCAATTAAAAGAGAAAGCAGTTACTCAGTTGGGAAAAGGTTGGGGAAGATACAAGGGAATAATAAATAATATCTATTCAAATTTAGAGAAGGAATTGGTTAGAAAAAGGATTTTAGAAGATGGAATACGACCAGATAATAGAAAAGCTACAGATATTAGAGAAATTTCGTGTAAAGCTGGATATCTTCCCAGAGACATAGTTCATGGCTCTGGACTATTTACAAGGGGACAAACCCAGGTTTTAACAATACTCACTTTAGGAGAATTAAAAGAAAAGCAAATGATTAAGGGTTTAAGTGTAGAGGAAAGTAAAAGATATATGCATCACTATAACTTCCCACCATTCAGCACTGGAGAAACTGGATTTTTAAGAGGTCCTCGTAGAAGGGAGATCGGTCATGGCGCATTAGCAGAAAAAGCACTATTACCATTAATTCCCGATGAGGATGAATTTCCATATACATTAAGATTGGTATCTGAGGTTTTACAATCAAACGGTTCAACATCAATGGCCAGTGTTTGTTCAAGTACATTAGCATTAATGGATGCTGGTGTTCAAATAGAAAAAGCTGTAGCTGGAATAGCATTAGGTCTTGTTAAAAAAGATGATAAAGTGGTGATTCTCTCAGACATTTTGGGAAAAGAAGATCATTTTGGAGACATGGATTTTAAAGTGGCTGGAACAAAGGATGGAATTACTGCTGTACAGATGGATATAAAAATAACCGGAATTACCACTCAAATAATTATTGATGCTCTCAAACAGGCTAAAGAAGGAAGGTTATTTATTCTATCTAAAATTTTAGATGAAATTAGTGAACCAAGAAGCGAACTCTCTCCTAATGCACCAAGAGTTATTAGAATGGAAGTTCCAATTGATAAAATAGGTGATATTATTGGAACAGGTGGAAAAGTAATAAATAGTATTATTGATGAAACAGGGGTTAATATTGATATTGAAGATGATGGTAAGGTATATATTTATTCAACTGATGCAGAGAGTTCTAAGAGAGCTAAAGAAATGATTGAGGATATCATAAAAGAGTATGAATCTACAATATATATTGAAACAAGTAAGATAGGTGAGGTAATTGGAACAGGTGGGAGTACTATAAAAAACATTCAGGAAAAAACCAATTCGAGAATTGATATTGAAGATGATGGTAAATTACATATTCAATCATCAAGTGAGGAGAATCTATTGAAAGCTAAAAAGATGATACAGGATATCGTCCAGGAGGTTAAACATGTTTCAACAAATGATGTTAAAAATGGGCAGGAGTATATAGGAACTGTAATAAATACAACCTCATTTGGTGCATTTGTTGAAATACTTCCTGGTGTTGAAGGATTACTACACATTTCAAAATTATCATATGGAAGAGTTGATAGGGTTGAAGATGTAGTTAAAGTGGGTGATAAAATCAAGGTTATAGTTATTGGAAAAGATTTTACAGGTAAGATAGACCTGGATTCTCCTGAACTTAGGAAGAAAACAAGAGAACATTAATTTTCTTTTAATTCAGGTACAAGATTATCTAAAAATTCTCTCAATTTTTATTCAATATTTTAATATTATTATGAATTGATTTATGAATAAAAAACTATGAAATAATTTATGAATAAAACAAGAGAAATAAAAGAAATTTATAATCTCACCAGGTTAGATAATGGTTTAAGAATTATCAGTGAAAAAATACCTCATGTTCGCTCCATTTCTCTCGGCTTTTGGATTGGAAAAGGCTCAAGAGACGAATCTGAAAATGAGAAAGGAATTACCCACCTGATTGAACATTTGCTTTTTAAAGGGACTCCAATAAGAGACGCAAAGCAGATAGCAATAGAATTTGATGAAATTGGAGCAGAATTTAATGCTTTTACTTCAAAAGAGTATCTATGCTTATATTGCAAATTTTTAGATCAGCATCTTACTAAAGTTATAGCAATATTATCGGATGTGATTATAAATTCAAACTTTTTAAAAAAAGATGTAAATCTTGAAAAAAATGTTGTTTTAGAAGAAATAAAATCAAAAAATGATGCTCCGTCCTCAATAATTATTGATCTATTTAATAATTCATTATTTGGTAAACATCCTCTATCATTCCCAGTTTTAGGGCTACAATCTACGGTAAAATCTTTAACAAGAGATCAAATTTTTAATTTTTATAAGGATTCCATATCTAATAATAATATTGTCATAGCAAGTGTTGGAAATATTGAGCATGAGTTCCTTTTAAATCAGATAAAAAACTACTTAAAAATTCCTACAATTTTTATTCAAGAAAGGAAGAAATTCTCAGTAACACCAAGAAAAAAGATTGATATTATAAAAAGGGATATAGAACAGACTCATATATGTTATGGAACATTAGGAGTTGACCGAGAGGATGAAGATAGATTTACCTTATCTGTTTTACTTAATATTTTAGGTGGGAGTATGAGCTCTCGACTTTTCCAGGAAGTAAGGGAAAAAAGAGGATTAGCTTATAGCATATTTAGTTATCATTTAACATTTATGGATATAGGTTCAATTATTATATATGCAGGAACAAGTACTAAAAATGTAGAAAATATAATAAAGATAATTAAGAAGGAAATAGATGGAATAAAAAAAGGTAAAATTGATAAAGAAGAACTTGAAAGATCTAAAAATAATATAAAGGGACATTTGGTTTTGGGATTAGAGGAAACAAATACACGAATGATAAGAATAGGAAAATCAATTCTAAGTAGAAATAAAGTTTTATCTATAAATGAAATTTTAAAAAGGATTGATGATGTTAGTTTAAATGATGTAATAAGAGTTACAAACACACTGTTTCACGAAGATAGTATGGTACTTACTGCAGTTGGACCAATAACTTATAAACAATTAGAAAAAGCCTATTTTGCTTAAAAAACAAATAATTTTTTAATAATTCTTTAAATAGAAGGAAAAAGCTTACCTTATTTACTTTAATAATATTCTATAAATAGAATTAACATTTAGAATTAATAAAGTAATAATATGAATAATACGAAATTATTAGAAACTTAAATAGTAATAGGGGTCAGGCCTTGACATGAGACATATCAGCTTTGGGTATACTTTCTCGACTGAAAATGTCTTCGAAAGTATACCACAAAGCTATTAATATATATCATATAAATCATAAAAAGGAGATGAAATTATGATAAGGGTGGTGGTAACTGGAGTGAATGGAAGAATGGGAAGTACAATTTGTAGAGGAATACTTTCAGAGGAAGATATTAAGTTGGTAGCAGGAGTAAGTACTGGTAAGGCAGGTATGGATATAGGTCAAATAATTGGAGTTTCTGATATTAGTATTAAAGCTGTCAAAACAGTTGAAGAAGCATTAGATAGTAAACCAGAAGTTCTAATTGACTTTACACACGCTTCAGTAGCACCTGGTAACATAATCTTTGCATTAAAAAACAAAATTCATGCAGTAGTTGGTACAACTGGAATAGATGAACAAGAAATACAAAAGATAAAAGAAAAATCAGACGAAGGGAAAGCCAATGTTATTATGACTCCAAATTTTGCAATTGGAGCAGTACTTATGATGAATTTTGTTAAAAAAGCAGCTCCAAATTTCAAGGATTGTGAGATAATTGAACTTCATCATGATAAGAAAGCAGATGCTCCTTCTGGGACTGCATTAGCAACGGCTGAACTGATTAAGTATGTGTATGATAGTAGGAAGAGATTAAAAGAGGGGGAGAGGGAAAAAGTGGAAGGAGCAAGAGGTTGTTTAACATCAAATATCCATATTCATAGTGTGAGATTACCAGGTCTTATGGCTCATCAGGAGGTAATATTTGGAATTACGGGACAGACTCTTACCATTAGACATGATTCTATTTCAAGAGATTCTTTTCTTCCTGGGATTTTTTTAGCAGTAAGAAAGATAGCAAAAATGCCTGGTTTTACTTATGGAATAGATAAATTATTAGGATTTTAGGATGAAAATAGTAGTTCAAAAATTTGGTGGCACATCATTATTAACGGATGAAAGAAGAAAGAGGTGTGCTAAGAAAGTAATTGAATTAAAGAAAAGTGGAGAAGAACCAGTTGTTGTAGTTTCAGCCATTGGGAGGAAGGGAGATTCCTATGCAACCGATAGCCTGCTCAATTTAGTGGATATAGATTTTTCATCAAGAGAGGATTTGGATATGTTAATGTCATGTGGTGAGATAATTTCAGCAGTTATATTCTCAAATATTCTTCAGAAGATGGGATATAAAGCAAAATCGCTATCAGGTGAAATGGCAGGAATTATAACTGACAATAATTATAGTGATGCTCAAATTAAATGTATAAATGCAAAATATATAAAGGATTTGTTAAAAAAAGATATAATACCAGTTGTAGCAGGGTTTCAGGGAAAAAGTGAGGAAGGTTTTATAACTACATTAGGAAGAGGTGGTAGTGATACTACTGCTATTGCTTTAGCAGTTGCTTTAAATGCGGAAAGAGTAGAGATATATTCTGATGTTCCAGGATTGTATACAGCTGATCCAAAAATAGTAAAAGGAGCAAAAATAATTGATAAAACCGAGTATGAGGAACTATTTAACATATCTTATCATGGAGCAAAGATAGTTAGCATTGAAGCAGCTGAAATGGCTCTAAAGAGTGATGATTTAGTTATGGAGTTAAAAAGTACTTTTAGTCCAGAGAAAGGAACAAGAGTTTCAAAAATGGTTGAGGAAGATAAAGTTTATTTTCAAACAAAAAAATTTGCGAGAGCTGTAACTCATATTCCAGATATAACACAGATTTCAATAGAGCTTGAAAAAGATATCGATGAAGATAAAAGGAGATTGAAAATATATAGAGTTCTTGCAAAAAAGGATATAAGTTTAGATATGTTTACAATTTCACCAGGTGTTTTAATTTTTAACATAAATAGCAAGGACAGGGATAAAGCTAATGAAGTTTTGAAAGAATTAAAGGTAAACTATAGATTAAGGAATAATTGTGCAAAGATCTCTATAGTAGGAACAAGAATTCACGGTGTACCAGGAATTATGGCTAAAATAGCGAATTGTTTATATAGAAAAAAAATTAAAATTATACAAATTGTTGATTCTCATTCAACAATATCATGTCTTATAGATGAAAAGGATGTAAATAAAGCATTAAAAACCCTTCATGAAGAATTTAATTTAGGAAACAACTAAAAACTTAAAAATAGGAGCTTTGGGCATACTTTCTCCCTTCCCCTTCGTTACACTCGAGGGTCAAGGGCAGGCTCTGAAAATGTCTTTGAAAGTATACCGCAAAGCTAAAAAATTGAAATTGATAATTAAACAAATAAAAATATTAAATTGAAATTTGAGGAGAGAATAAAAAGGCTATGGAACTGAAGGGAAATCTATTTACAGCAATGGTTACGCCATTTAATGATGACTATAGTCTAAATCTAAATATGGCAAAAGAATTAGCAAAGAAATTAGTTGATGAAGGTTCAGATGGAATAGTAGTTTGTGGAACAACAGGTGAATCACCAACCCTAAGTAGAAAAGAGAAATGTAAAATGTTTGAAACTATTGTTGAAGCAGTTGGAGATGTTGCTACTGTAGTAGCTGGGACAGGAACATACTCAACAAAAGAAAGTGTAGAGTTATCAAAAGTTGCTCAAGAAATTGGAGTTGATGGGGTAATGATAGTTGGTCCTTATTATAATAAACCTCCTCAGGAGGGATTATATCAACATTTTAAAACAATTGCAGAGAGTATAGATATTCCAGTTTTAATATACAATGTTCCTTCTAGGACATCTAGAAATATTGATGCACCTACTATAATTAGATTATCGGAAATAGAGAATATAGTTGCAGTAAAAGAGGCAAGTGGGGATTTTAAACAGATCACAAGGATAATAACGGGAACACCTCATACATTTAAGGTCTTAAGTGGAAATGATGGTGATACATTTGGAGTTTTAAATCTGGGAGGAGATGGTATAGTTAGTGTTGCTTCCCATTTAGTTGGAAGAGAGATTAAAGAAATGATAGAAAGCCACAAAAAAGGGGATATTAAAAAGGCGCTAGAAATTCATCTTAGACTTTTAGATATATTTGAAACACTGTTCATTACAACTAATCCTATTCCAGTAAAAACCATGGTCAATATGATTGGAATAAAGGTTGGTCATTTAAGACTTCCACTTATTGGTGCAACAGAAAGTGAGAAAAAAAGATTTGAGGAATCTCTAGAAAAATTAAATTTATTATAAAAATCTATACTATAAAAATCTCATGGATTTTGAATAATTAATATTATTAATATTTATATTTAATGCATTAGTTAGTCTTATGAAAGAAGCACTATAGTAGTAATAAATACTAAAATAGCAGGAAATAACAAAAAAAATTAGAAATAGAAAAATAAAAAAGAATGGAAAAAATGGGTAATAAAAGAAACAAAAATTCAAAAAAAAGAAAGATTGGTAGAAATTCTTATAAGAGAAAAAAATATATTTCAAAAAGGAAATTAAGACCTCATAATAAAAATAATATAAAAATATTAAAAGAAAGAAAAGATCTATATGGATTATTTATATTGGGGATAGCACTTCTTCTTGGTGCATTTATCTATATAAAACCATCAGGTGTTTTTAATGAGGTTATAAATAATATATTAGAAATGGCATTTGGAATTGGAAAATATGCCATTCCTTTCATACTTTTTACTTGGTCAATATCTTTTTTTATTAAAGAAGAGAAAATAAATTATGTACCTATAGGTATAGGTTTAATCCTTGCTTTCATATCAATTTTAGGTCTAATTTCTCTTAGATTAACAATTAACCAAATGCTGGATAAAGACCTAATCTTAACTAATGGTGGATACGTGGGTGGTTTTCTGGCGTATGGCTTTTCAAAAATTATCAGTAAAATTGGATCATCCATTATTTTCTTAATAACTTTTGCTATTTCAATCTTGATACTCACAAGGAAATCCATAAAAGAAATTAGGGATGATACAAAGAATCTATTTGTTAGATTAAAATCTAAAGGACCCTTTTTAAAGAAGCCCAAAATAATGACTGAAAGAGCTAGGGAGATTTTAAAATCAGGTGAAATAGAAAGAAAGGGATTAAAACCCAAACATGCTATTGAAAGTGGTAAAGGATTTAAAAAAATATATGAAGCAGGGAAAGTTTATGAAATTGATAAGGACCTCCTGGATGAAACGAGCCCCGCTCAACTAGTTATGTCTGTTGCAAGTGTAATTGAGGATAAAAGCTATAAAATACCACCAATTTCACTATTAAAGAAATCTGAAACTTCAATTTCTGAAATTACACAAAAAGATGTGAAAGAAGCTGTAAGAATATTAGAAAGAGTACTATCAGATTTTAGAATAGAAGCAAAAGTTAGAAAGGTAACTAGAGGACCCAATGTAACTTTGTTTTCAATAAAATTAGCTCCTGGTATAAAAGTTCAGAAGATATTTAGTATAGAAAATGATTTGTGTGTTGCTTTAGCAACTCCAGACTTAAGAATCTTAACACCTATTCCAGGAAGAGCTGCATTAGGAATTGAGGTTCCGAATAAAGTGAAAGAAATTGTAACTTTGGGGGACATATTGCTATCTCCAGATATTGATCAGGAAAGAGGTATATTAACAGTACCATTGGGGAAAGATTTAAAAGGGCAACCTTTATTTATTGATATAGTAGATATGCCACATTTACTTATAGCCGGATCTACAGGTTCGGGGAAAAGTTCATGCATAAACAATATGATAACTGCACTCTTATATCAGACGAGACCTTCAGATGTTAAATTTTTAATGATTGACCCAAAAATGATTGAACTTTCCGTTTTTGATGGAATACCTCATCTACTTACAAATGTGATTACAAAACCAAAAGAAGCATCCTCAGCCCTTACCTGGGTTGTTAGAGAGATGGAGCAAAGATTTGAGATAATTGCAAAGGCCAGAGTCCGTTCTATAGAACAATATAATGCAAATTTGGATAAAATTAATAGTAGATTATCTGAAGATGAGAAAAAGTTTAAGCATATGCCATATATAATAATCTTTGTGGATGAGCTTTCTGATTTAATGATTGTCTCAGCAGCTGAAGTAGAAGACTCAATTTGCAGGATTGCTCAGATGGCGAGAGGTGTAGGAATTCACTTGATTATTGCAACACAAAGACCATCTGTGAATGTTATCACAGGATACATAAAGGCAAACATCCCATCAAGAATAGCATTTTCTGTTACATCTGGAACAGATTCACGTGTTATACTTGACCAGATAGGAGCAGAAAAATTAGTAGGTAGGGGAGATATGTTATATCTTCCAACAAGCTCGTCGTCTCCAATCAGAATTCAGGGATCATTTGTAACTCAGAAAGAAATAGAAAGCATTGTAACATATATAAAAAATCAGGTTAAACCAAGATATATTAAAGATATAACGAAAGTAGAATCAAAAATTTCTGAAAAAGTAACAGAAGATGAAGAACTTATAGAGGAAGCAATAAAAATGATATTGAAAGCTGGATATGCATCAGTTTCACTTTTGCAGAGAAGATTAAGATTAGGTTATTCAAGAGCAGGAAGATTAATAGACATATTGGAAGATATGGGAGTCGTTAGTGGTTATGCTGGGAGTAAACCAAGGGAAGTTCTTATAACAGAAGAAGAATTTGAAAAAATAATATCCAGGAAATAGGATCCTCCAATTTTTTAATTAAGCAAAAATTATTAAAAAATTAAAAGCAAAGCTTGTAGGGAATTTTATAATCTCTTGCAACTCCTTTTATTTTTGCTATAAGTTCCTGTTTGTATAATTCCCTGTCATAATAGAAAAACTTGTAATGATCAGAAATTTCAGGAAATCTGTTCTCAATTAATCTTTTAACTTTCCCCCAAACTTTTGGATATGGATTCAAACTATCAATTAAAATATTAACAACCTTTGCATGAACAGCCTCTTTAAAAATTTTATCAATTACATCTTTATTATCTGAAAAGTAGGGTATAACTGGACCAAAAAATAAAAATGTTTTTATATTTTGACTTGATAGTTCAGACAATGCTTTAAAACGATTTTCAGTAGTTGAGCTTTTTGGCTCAAAAATTTTTCTAATTTTTTCATTAAAAATAGTTGCAGTAATACCAACTTCAATATCTTTAATCTCTTTTATTAAATCCATATCTCTAAGAACTAGTGAGGACTTTGTTTGTATAGAAACTGGAAAATTGGAATTGACAAGTTCTTTTAAACAGGATCTTGTAATTTCATATTTTTCTTCTAAAGGTTGATATGGATCAGTAACTGTTCCTAAAAGTATAGTTCCCGGTTTCAATCTATTTAGTTGTTTATGTAACACATCTGCAGCATTAATTTTAATATCCACAAAATTTCCCCAGGGCTCTTTGTGTCCAGAGAATCTTTTCATGAAAACAGCATAACAATATATACAGCCATGCTCACAACCTGTATAAGGATTTAAAGCATAATCTCCAACTGGAATCCCAGTTTTATTTAAAATTGATTTACAAAAAACCTCTTGAATTTTCATAACTCATTTTAAAATATTTATTATTTAACAGTAATTAATTGGTAATTTATATTTCCAAGACCAATCTTTTGACCATGTTCCAGTTGAACTCTCCAATTTATTTTATTTAAATCATAAAACTTGTCCTTAGATTCTATTTTATCTTTTAATTTTCCTAATGGATTTATTGGAGCGTTGTTCACTAAATCAACACTTGCTTTATCAATAGCAACTATATCTTTTGATGCTAAAATTCCTAAATCAGGAACTATTGACAAATCACTCCAGTTACAACAGTCACAATCTGGAGTAATATTAATAAGAAAATTAATAAAACCTACCTTCTCTTTTTTTGTGTTTAATATTCCATAAGTATATTCTGTCATCTTCTTTTGAAATTCTTCGGCTTTTATTACCCACTTTATTTTTATTGCAGAAGATCTGCATACAACTAGACAGTCTCCACAACCTTTACACTTTTTCTCATCAATTGTAGCAATTTTTTCAGTTAGAGATATTGCATTAAAAGAACACCTACTTACACATAATCCACATCCGGTACAATTATCTTCAATTATTTTTGGAGTAAGTCCAGAATGTTGTTGAAATTTTCCTCTTTTTGAAGCACAACCCATTCCCACATTTTTAATTGCACCACCAAATCCTGTTAATTCATGACCCTTGAAATGAGATAAAACTATTAATGCATCAGCATTAATGATATCTGAACCTATGTAAACTTCTTTTAATATTTCACCATCAATTTTAATGGTTAAATAATCATCACCAATAAGTCCATCTGCAACTATAAAAGGTGCTCCAATACTTGAAAAAGAAAAACCATGTTTTATAGCTGAAATTGAATAATCAATTGCATTATGACGCAATTGAGCGTAAAGAGTGGTAGTATCTGTTATAAAAGGTTTACCTTTTCTTTCTTTTATCATATCTACTATACTGCTCACAAAAGATGGATTTAAAAATGAAGTATTTCCGGGTTCTCCTGCATGAATTTTTATTGCAACTAAATCATTTTCTTCAATATTATTTAAAATTTCTGATCTTCTTACAATTGTTTTTAACTTATCATAAAGATTTCTTTTATACATTGCTCTTGCATCTGTATAGAAAACCTTACTTTCCATTAGATCAAACCTCCTTATTTTTTAAAATTTATTATATTAATAAAAAATTGTAAATTTTATAAATACTTTTAAAATTCTTAGATTATTACTAAAAAATACTTTTACTATTTTTTACATCATTTTGATTATGATATCATTTTCAGAAGGTATATTATATTATAAAGTTAGTATGATTAAGGATAAATTTATCAAACTAATATAAAAACTTTCAATGAAATTAAACTAAAAAAATTCACTATGAAACACAATAAAAATGTATATTTAATTACACTTGGGTGTCCCAAGAATGAATATGATTCAGACTGTATAAGTTATATTTTGGAAGAGAATGGTTTTTTTATTACAAAAAATGTTAGAGAAGCAGATATTGTAATAATAAATACATGTTGTTTTATTGATCCTGCAAAGGAAGAATCAATTGAAGCAATTTTAGAAATGACTCAGTTAAAAGAGAAGATGAATTTTATATTAATTGTTTTTGGTTGTATGTCACAACGGTATTATATGGAATTATCTAAAGAGATACCTGAGGTTGATGGTTGGGTAGGTTTATCAAATATGTCATCTCTTCCTAAAGTTATTTATGAGATCTTTGATAATAAACAATTATTAATTAAAGGAAGTAATGAGTTTCGGAAAGGTTTGTTAAAAAAACGAATTTCTAAAAAATATATTTCAAGATTTAAACCAATTTGCTTGGTTGAGAACATAAATGGATGGGTAAAAAGACAACCTGAAAGAGGATTTTTTGGAGAATTACCATATGCATACTTAAAAATAGCTGATGGTTGTGATCATAGTTGTACATTTTGTGATATACCTAATATAAAGGGTAAACATGAATCAAGATTACCAGAGAAAATTATTGATGAAGCAAAAGAACTTGTTGATAATAATGTCAAAGAGATAATTTTAATATCGCAGGATATTACACAATATGGAAAAGATTTAGAAGAAAGATTTGATTTAATAAGATTGCTAAATGATTTAATTGAAATTGACAATTTAAGTAGAATCAGATTAATGTACTTAAATCCAGGTGGTATTAATGATGATTTGATTAGTTTAATCTCTCAAAGTGGAAAAATATGTAAATATTTAGATATCCCAATTCAACATGTAAGTACTAAAATATTAAGAAAGATGGGTCGCGGAGGAAGCTATAATGAATTTTTAGAACTTTTTTTAAAAATTAGAGAAAAGATATCAGATATAGTATTTAGAAGCTCAATTGTTATTGGTTTTCCTTCTGAGACAGAAAGTGACTATGATTTAATTTGTAAATTTTTAAAAGAAGCTAAACTTGATTGGGTGGGTTTTTTCAAATTCTCACCACAAAAAGGTACGAAAGCTTATTACTATAAGAATAGAATAAATAAAAAAACAGTTGATAGAAGGTATAATGATATAGTGCTTCTTCAGAATGAAATTTCAATGGAACTTCGTGAAGAATTAGCGGGAAAAACATTGGATGTATTGATAGAACAAACTTCTATTGAAATAGAAGATTTTTGGGAAGGGAGGTCATATAGAGAAGCCCCAGAAATTGATGGTTTAATATTCGTTGAAAAAGATAATATAGCAAAAGGAGACTTAATTCCAATCAAAATAACCCATAGTCAATTTTTTGATCTTTATGGAAGAGTTATAGTTAATGAAAAATTATGATAATTGCAGCATTAATTACAATAGCATAGGGATTAGATTATTCTTAGAGATTTTGAGCAATTTTAGTGAAATTATTATTTTGTTTATGATTATTAATATATAATAAATCAAAGTTGCTAAAAGGCTCTTTAAGATTTTTTAATTAAACCTTACTATCAAGAGGATAAGATTGAATTTTTCTAATAGACTAACTATTTTTAGAATATTAACAATTCCAGTTTTTTTATATTTCCTATTAGCTGATACAAATAGTTCAATTAGACAATCACAGTTTATATGGGCTGCAACAATTGTCTTTCTTATTTCTGCTATTACAGATGCAGTGGATGGATATATTGCTAGAATTAGAAATGAAGTTACAGCATGGGGAAAATTAATGGATCCAATTGCTGATAAGATTCTAATTTGTTCTGCTTTGATAGCATTGGTTGAATTGGGAAGAATACCTTCATGGATTACAATTATTATTATTTTTAGAGAGTTTTTAATATCTGGACTAAGAGCTGTTGCTGCAACAAGAGGTGTAATAATTTCAGCCAGTATTTTAGGTAAGGCAAAAGCAGTTATTCAAATAATAGCTGTAATAATAGCAATGATAAACACTTCGATATCAGGAATTAACTTTTTACCAATATCATTTCTCGGAATACAGTTAGAAATGTATTTTTTGATAATTGCAGTATTGATTACAGTAGCATCAGGATTAGATTATGTTTGGAGATTTGGAGCAATTTTAGCAAAATTAACTGTTAAGGAAATAAAAAAATAAGTAAAAATTAGCGTAATTTATAAAAATGAAAATGAATCTATCAATACAAAGCTTGGCAACTGAAGTACATGAATTATTATTAGAAAAGGGATTAACTCTCTCAATAGCAGAATCCTGTACAGGTGGATTAATTTCCAGTATTTTGACTAAATTGCCAGAATGTTCAAAATATTTTAAAGGTTCAATTGTGTGTTACTCCTACTATTCAAAAGGGAGTATTTTAAATATTAATAAGAATATATTAGAAAAATATGGCACAATAAGTTCGGAAGTAGGTTTAGAAATGGCAAAAAAAACAAAAGAGCTGTTTGATTCAGATATTGGCTTATCAGCTACAGGGGTAGCTGGACCATCAAGTGAGGAAAATAAACCAGTTGGGTTAGTTTATATTTCTTTATATTCTGATGATTTTTCGAAAACAAAAGAATTAAATCTAAGGGGAACAAGAGGGGAAATCCAACTAAAAGCTGTCCAGGCAGCACTTAATATATTACAAATTTATTTATCGAAATTAAACAAAAATATTAAAATTGGGGCACTAAATTGGAAAAAATAAGAGCTTTTATAGCTGCTCCAATATCAGAAGAAACTAGAGGTCATTTAAATAAAATTATTAAAGAAATAAAAAGAAAAACTTCTGATTGGAGATGGATTACTCTAGAAAATCTTCATATAACATTAAAATTTCTAGGATATTGTAATAATGACCAAATTTTAGATGTTCAAAGAACTATTTCAAAGTGTATTGAGAGTATAGAACCATTTTCGTATGAATCAGGAAATCTGGGAGCTTTTCCAAATGAGAGAAATGCTCGAGTTCTTTGGGCTGGGATAAAGGATGAAGGAAAAAATTTCATTAAAATTTATAAATTACTTGAAAGGAATCTTGCAAAGAGAGGTTTTGAGAAGGAGAGGAGAAGTTATTCTCCTCATATAACTATTGCTAGATCTAAAAAAAGACAAAATATTAGGGATTTTTTATCAGAATTAGATTTAGAAAAGTTTGGAAATCTTCCTTTACAACTAAATGATAGAATAACTCTTTATAAAAGTGTCTTGTCTCCTAGCGGAGCTTCTTATTACATAATTAAAGAATTTATTTTTTAAAATGAATTAAAATTTAACTCTTCTGGTAAGAACTCATGTATATTTAATTAGGAGAAAAAGATAATTGATAATCATTTGTAATATCTAAAGCTAGATAACAATCTATAGAAATTAAATTTAAAGACTTTTATTATTATAAACAGCAATCTATTAATTTTCTATTTAAAATTGATAAATAACAATTTATAATAATTATAAATATATTAATTTGACTCAAGCAATTGCTCATGATATAATTTACGCAAATGTGCAATTATTTAAATTATGGAGGATAAATGGAGAAAGAAAAGGCGTTAGATATTGCAATGACTCAGATAGAAAGACGATTTGGTAAAGGATCAATAATGGTTTTAGGAAGAGAAGGTCCATTGCAAGAAGTAGAGGCAATACCAACAGGTTCATTGGCTTTGGATATAGCATTAGGTATTGGGGGTGTTCCAAGAGGAAGAGTTATTGAAATATATGGTCCAGAGGGTTCAGGAAAAACTACTTTAGCTCTTCATATAATCGCAGAAGCACAGAAATTGGGAGGTACTGCTGCTTTCATAGATGCTGAACATGCTTTAGACCCAATATATGCTAAAAACTTGGGTGTGAATACGGATGAGCTATTGTTATCACAACCAGATACAGGTGAACAAGCTTTAGAAATCTCAGAAATGTTAATAAGAAGTGGGGCATTAGATGTTTTAGTAATAGATACAGTAGCTTCACTAGTTCCAAGAGCAGAAATAGAAGGACAAATGGGAGATAGTCATATGGGACTTCAAGCAAGGCTTATGTCGCAAGCATTAAGAAAATTATCTGGTGCAATAAATAAATCTAATACATGCGCTATTTTTATTAATCAAGTTAGGGAAAGGATTGGAATAATTTTTGGTAACCCTGAGACAACACCAGGAGGTAGAGCCCTAAAATTTTATTCAACTGTGAGGATGAGGGTTAGCAAAGCTGCAAGCATAAAAGTTGGAACAGATATTATTGGAAGTAGAGTAAGAACCAGGATTGTAAAAAATAAACTTGCACCACCATTTAAAAAAGCTGAGTTCGATATATTATTTGGCAAAGGTATATCAAGAGAAGGGTCCTTGGTTGATTTAGGTGCTGAACATGGAATAATCAAAAAAAGCGGAACATGGTACTCATATGGTGAAGAACAGATAGGTCAGGGAATGGAAAATGTTAGAAAATATTTAATAGATAATCCAGAAATAGCGGAAGATATTGAAAACAAAATAAGAGCTAAAGTAGGATTATTAAAAGAGAAAGAACCCGAAGAAGAAAAATAGTAAAAAATATAGAATTGAAAAATATTGTAATTATTAAAATTTAGTTTTTTTAATTTCACTATTTTATAAATGAATCTTTTTGAAGACATACCCACTTATCAAATCACCAAAATAGAGAAATCAAAGGGAAGACGAAAATACAGGATTCTCTATTTAAATGGTAAAAAATTTGGTAAATTCTTCGATGAAATCATATTTAGATTTAATATTAAAGAAGACTCGTTTTTAAATGAAAATGAATTAAAACAACTTCAAAAAGTTCAAAGTGAAATGAAAGCAGAAAAGATTGCATTAAATTATCTAAGCTATAAAACCCGGTCAATAAATGAAGTAAAAAAGAAACTGTTTAGTAAGGAAATAGCTTATTCAGTAATTGATTTGACTATTGAAAAGATGAAGAAATACGGTTATCTTGATGATGAAAAATATGCTCGTGATTGGATAGAAGAGAGAATTAGAACAAGAGGTTTTTCTCCATCAAAAATTAAATCTGAACTATTTCTTAAGGGCATTTCTAAAGAAATAATTGAAAATAATTTATCAGAGATTTATACACCTGAACTAGAAATTAAGACTGCAAAAAGGATAGCAAAAAAGCAGATGAGAAAATATAAAAACTTAGATGAAAAAGTAATAAAAAGAAGAATTATTAATTTCCTTCTTAGAAAAGGTTATAATTACTCATTTATAGAATCAATTCTATCAGAGGTTTTATAAAATTATATTGCTTATTACCCCACATAAGTATATATATAAAATCATTAAATATAAAAAAAAGGAAATAAAGAGTAATTTAAATAGAAATTTAACGTTTTATTTTAGTAATAATCTTTAACATTTTGTTATTGTAACAACAATAAAATTTATTTAATTGACTTATAAAAAATAGTCTGATAGCATAAAGAAAATCCTTGAAAACTGAATATCTGCTCCGAGTTAAACATCTAAGGATTTATCTATGATATTTAACCGGTAAGATAGTGAAAAATATCTTTAAGGGTCAGTTTTGGAAACAAATTGGCCTCCCGTGTTTGGAAAGGAGCAAGAAAATAAAACACCAACCTCTTTTCAACACGAGAGAAGGTGTTTTTTATTTTAAATAGGAAATGTTATAAGGAGGGAATAATAAAGAAGTCTAAAAAAATATTAACTATCTTCACGATAATTATATTTTTAATTATTAATATAACTGGATGTATTCAAAAAAAATCTGTTGAGGAAAAAAGGGTCATATTAGCCACTACAACCAGTACCTATGATTCCGGTCTTTTAGACGAATTGATTCCGGTATTTGAAAAAAAATATAAAATTATAGTAACACCAATTGCAGTTGGAACTGGAGAAGCATTGAAGATGGGAGAGAGGGGAGAAGCAGATGTTATTTTAGTTCATGCAAGATCTGAAGAAGATAAATTTGTAGAAGAGGGATATGGAGTAAACAGGAATGATGTGATGCATAATGATTTTGTGATAGTTGGTCCAGGGGAGGATCCTGCAAAGATAAAATATTTAGAAAATGTTTCAAATGTTTTTAAAACTATAAGTGAAAATGAGATTTTATTTACATCAAGAGGAGATGACTCTGGAACTCATAAGAAAGAAAAGAAGATATGGGAGGAAGCCGGAGTGCAGCCCAAGGGAGATTGGTATTTAGAAGTTGGTCAAGGAATGGCAAATACAATCATGGTAGCTAATGAAAAAAATGCTTATACACTAACTGATAGGGGAACATATCTTTCTCAACAGGATAATATACAACTGGTAATATTATTTGAAGGAGATCCTCTTCTTTTGAATCCATATAGCATAATTGCAGTAAATCCTGATAAGCATTCAAAGGTCAATTATGAAGGAGCAATGAGATTTATTGAATTCATAACTTCAAAGGAGGGTCAGAAGATAATAAAGAATTTTGGTATTGAAAAATATGGACAACCATTATTTTTCCCAGATGTAATCAAATAATTAAATTTCTAAGATTAATTTTTTTAAATTTTTTGCAATTTTAAAATTAAATTCTAATTAAATTATAAAAATTTAAGATCAAATTCAATATTTTATAAGAATTATTATATTTAATAATGGATTTATTTGTTGAAGGCATAAAACAAGCACTTTATTTGCTTATTGAATTAAATAGAGAAATTTTTTCAATTGCTTGGCGTACTCTCTCAATAACAGGTCCTTCAGTGCTAATATCTTTACTTATAGGCATACCTTTGGGAGTAGTATTGGGACTTATGAAATTCCCTGGAAGAAAATTATTATTATCTCTCGTATATACTGGTATGGGATTTCCTCCCACAGTAATTGGATTATTTGTTGCAATGTTTCTTTGGAGAAGTGGACCTTTGGGTTTTCTATCCCTCTTATACACACCGACTGCAATGATCATAGCCCAAGTCATAATTGCCACTCCCATAGTAATTGGTTTAATTCTTGCTGCAATGCAACAACTTGACCCTAAATTAAAACTTCAAGCTCTATCATTAGGTGCTAATAAACTGCAACTTTTTTGGATATTGATTAAAGAAGCTAAAATTCCTTCATTAGCCGCAATTATGGCTGCGTTTGGTGGAATAATTTCTGAAGTGGGTTCAGCTATGATCGTAGGTGGGAACATTAAAGGAAGAACTAGAATTCTAACCACTGCTATTGTTTTATTCACAAGAATGGGTAAATTTGAGAAAGCAATTGCAATATCAATAATACTTTTATTTTTATCTTTTCTTGCTAACTTTGCACTTACTTATATTCAACAAAGAGAGGGGATTTATTGGAAACGTTAATATCTAATAGATATAAAAATAATATTGGAATCAACAAAATTTAACATAGGGAGATTTTATTAGTAATGTTGATATTTAACAAAGTGGAGAAATAATATTGGAAACATTATTAGAGGTAAAAAATCTGATACATAGATATAATCAAAAAGTAGTTTTAGATATTGAGGGATTTGAGTTGAGTAAAGGTGAAGTATTAGCATTAATTGGACCAAATGGAGCTGGTAAAAGTACATTTCTTAGAATCCTGAATCTTTTAGAAAAACCCACTCAAGGAATTGTTAATATTTTTGGAATTACACCAATCAATAATAGACAAAGACATAATCTTAGAAAGAAAATGGTTATGATATTTCAAGAACCCTTACTTTTTAAATCTACTGTTTATAATAATGTTTCATATGGTCTTAGAATGAGAAAAAAGAATAAAGATTTTATAAAGAATAAGGTTTTAGAAGCATTAGAAAAGTTTGGAATCTCTCATCTTATAAATAGACAGGCTGGAACACTTTCTGGAGGAGAGGCACAACGTGTTTCACTTGCAAGAGCATTGGTTTTAGAACCTGAAATTTTGTTATTGGATGAACCTTTCGCTGCATTAGATCAACCAACAAGGGAAGAGTTGAGAGACGATTTATATAAAATAATCAGAAGAGAAAATCAAACAACATTACATGTGACCCATGATAGAAATGAGGCTTTGGTCATTTCTGACAATGTTGCTGTAATGAATGAAGGAGAGATTCTTCAGAGGGGAAGAACAGAGGATGTTTTTAATAAACCGATTGATGAATTTGTAGCAAATTTCTTAGGGGTGGAAACTATTCTATATGGAAAAATTACAAGTAAGAGCGATGGACTTTGTATAGTAAATATTAATAATCATAAGTTGGAAGTAGTATCTGATTTGGAGGTGGGTAAAAGAGTTATTACTTGTATTCGTCCTGAAAATGTAACACTTTTGAAATATTCATTAAAAGCGCCTCTTACAAGTGCAAGAAATTCATTTATCTCGACTATTAAAGATATTTCTTCCTACGGACTTGTTTATAGAGTTATTATGGATTGTGGTTTTAATTTGACATCATTCATAACAAAGGAATCCTTAGATAGATTAAATTTAAAGATTGGTGAAAAAATTATTGCAAATATAAAAGCAACTTCTATTCATCTATTATCACGAAAGTAAAATATTTAAATAAAGTCAAAATGTTAGACAGGTTTGGTAGAAATATTGAATATCTAAGAATCTCAGTAACTGACAGGTGCAATTTAAGATGTATTTATTGTATGCCTGAAGAGGGAATATCTCCAATTAGTCATGAACAAGTTCTCAGGTATGAAGAAATTGTAAAATTGGTAAAAATTGCTACAGAATTGGGAATAAATAAAATAAGAATCACTGGTGGTGAACCATTGGTGAGAAAAGAGTTAGTGAGTTTTATTGCACTATTAAGGGAAATTGATGAAATTGAGGACATATCTCTAACAACAAATGGAATATTTTTGGAAAGATATTTAGATAATCTAATAAGTGCAGGTTTAAATAGAATTAATATTAGTTTAGATTCATTAAATCCAAAAATTTACAAAAAAATAACTCGCAGAGATAATTTAGATGATGTAATTAGGGGATTGAAAAAAGCAATTAAATCTTCAATTAGACCAATAAAGATAAATGTTGTATTAATGAAAAATTTAAATGATAATTTAAAGGATTTTGCTAAATTATCCATCAAAGAACCTGTCCATGTAAGATTTATTGAATATATGCCCGTAATGGGTATAGAAAAAATAAGAGGGTTAACTGAAGAAGAAATGCTTGATGAGTTAAATAAATATGGAGAATTAGAAAAAACCAAAAGTCCTTTTGGTCATGGGCCTGCAATATACTATAAATATAAAAATGCCAAAGGAACTATTGGTTTAATATGTTCTAATTCACATAATTTTTGTTATAAATGTAATAGATTAAGATTAACTTCTGATGGCAGACTTAAACCATGTCTTTTTGGTAAGGAAGAAGTAGATGTTAGAAGCTTATTAAGAACTAATGCTTCAAACAATGCTTTAAAAGAAGCTTTTAAAAATGCAATTTATCTTAAGCCAAGGGGTAGAAGTAAAAATAAAAGAATTCATCATATGTATCAAATAGGAGGATAATTAACCTAAGAGCAAGATTAAAAATATAATTAAAAAGGTATAAATTAAAAATATAAAGCAATACTCTAAACTTTAAATCTCAATCCTCAATTTAGAGTAAAAAGAAATTTAAACTATTGAAGAGCTTTGGGTATACTTTCTTGACTGAAAATGTTTTCGAAAGTATACCGCAAAGCTATAAACCAAAATAGATTAAATTAAATAAAATGAAAGATAAAAAATGGAGGTTTTATGAATAAAATAAACCATGTTGATTTTAAAGGTAAAGTAAAAATGGTAGATGTTTCTAAAAAGCCAATTACTTATAGAAAAGCTAAAGCACATGGCAAAATTTGGCTAAAAAAAGATACATTAGAGTTAATTAAGAATTTTGAAATAAAAAAGGGTGATGTTCTTTCAACTGCAAAGTTAGCTGGAATAATGGCTGCAAAAAGAACTCATGAACTAATTCCACTTTGCCATCCCTTATCGATAACTAATATAGAAATTAAATTTGTTTTAGAAGAAAATGATAATAACAACAGCAATAATGATAATGAAAATGAAAATAATAATAGAATTTACAATATAACTTGTATTTCAGAGGTCAAGTGTGATGGAAAAACTGGAGTTGAAATGGAAGCTATGATTTCTGTATCAATAGCACTTTTAACAATATATGATATGTGCAAAGCAGTTGATAGGGATATGAAAATTGGAGATATTATGTTAATTGAAAAGAGTGGAGGAAAAAGTGGATATTGGAAAAGAGAAAGGGATTAAAAAAATTAATTTTAATTTTATTATAATTATTCTTGACCAAATAATTATATAGAGTTAAAATAAATAAAGGCTTGAAACAGATTAAGCTGTAAAAAATTAAAGCTTATAATATAAATATAAGAAATAAAGATTGTGGTATAGATAATATATAAAATTTACAATTTAGTAGTTTTTAACATATAGTAAGCTCTAAATGTCATTTAGGGATTTGATATTCTAAAAATTTAATAAATTTTCCAAAATCTATTTATCACTTTCAGAATTATTTATAACAAATAATATTAGAATATTGAATATAAAAAAATAACAATTATTGGAATTTTTATTATTTTTAGAATTAAAAAATTTTTTTAGATGAACTATTTAAAATGTAAAAATTTAATCAATAAATATAAAAAAATGAAGATATTAAAAATTTAAAAGTATATATAATTTATATTTCTTTAATTTAAATATACCTTCATTTAGATTATTTTTATTTATTGTTTTTAATTAATAAATATTATCTATAATATTAAAAAGTACTATAATCTTAAAAAGTAAAAATTATAATAAAGTATAAAAAATTAAATAGTAAATTGTTTCAAGCCGAGATTTACTCGGCTTTTTTATTATCTGAAAGGGGGAATTAAAATTAATAGATTACTAATTTATAACATAATAGCAGCAATCATAGGAGTTGTTTTAGGTTTAGTAGTTGGAGACTGGATTAAAAAGTTCATATTTAAGGGTCGTAAAGAGAAAGCAGAAAAATCAGCAAAAGAAATAATTGAATCAGCAAAAAAAGAAGCAGATGCTATTAAAAAGGAAATGATGGTTGAAACGAAAGAAGAAGTTTATAAAATTCGAGTTATAGAAGAGGAAAAACTGAGAAGTCAGAAGAACGATTTGAGAAAATTAGAAGGTCGTCTAGCTCATAGAGAGAGCATTATTGATAAAAAATCAATTAAGTTGGACAAGAGAGAATATTTAGTTTCAAGAAAAGAAAAGGAAGTTAATTATCTTAAGGTAGAGTTAGAAAAGAATCTACAGGAACAAAGAAAAAAGTTAGAAAGTATTGCTGATTTATCTTCTACTGATGCTAAAGCACTTCTAATGAAGAGATTAGAAGAGGAAGCCAGGTTTGATAGCGCTAAAAAGATAAGGGAGATAGAAGAAAATGCGGGGGAAATAGCAGAAAGGAAAGCGAAGGAAATTATTTCAACAGCAATTCAAAGATATGCTCATGACCATGTTGCAGAAGCCACAGTTTCTGTTGTCGATCTACCAAATGATGAAATGAAGGGGAGAATTATAGGAAGAGAAGGAAGAAATATCAGGGCATTTGAAAAATTGACTGGAGTGAACTTAATAGTGGATGATACACCTGAAGCAGTTATACTTTCATGCTTTAATCCAGTTAGGAGAGAAAAAGCAAGAATTGCATTGGAAGAATTGGTTGCTGACGGTAGAATTCATCCAGCTAAAATTGAGGAAAAATTTGATAAAGCAAATAGAATTGTTGATAATCAAATAAAAATTGCAGGTGAAAAGGCAGTTTTTAATGTTGGTATAGCAGGTCTAAATAAAGATCTCATAAGAGTATTAGGAAGATTAAAATATAGAACAAGTTTTGGCCAAAATGTGCTTCAACATTCTATCGAAGTTGCTCATTTAGTAGGAATCATAGCTTCGGAGTTAGGAGTAAATGTTAAAAAAGCTAAAAGAGCCGGCTTGCTCCACGACATTGGAAAGGCTATTGATCATGAGGTGGAGGGTTCACACGCTTCAATTGGAGCTAATCTAGCAAAGAAATATAATGAATCTAGAGATATCGTTCACGCAATTCATGCACACCACGAAGAAATACAAGCACAAAACATTTTGGATGTTATAGTTTCAGCTGCAGATGCTGTTTCAAGTGCAAGGCCTGGTATAAGACAGGAAACTTTAGAGAGTTACATAAAAAGATTGGAAAATCTTGAGAGTATAGGCAAGGAATTTGATGGTGTTGAGAAGTGCTATGCAATTCAAGCTGGAAGGGAAATTAGAGTAATGGTTTACCCAGATATGGTTGATGATGATCAAGCTGCAAGAATAGCTAGAGAATTGTCTAAAAAGATTGAGGAAGAACTAGAATATCCGGGTCAAATAAAGGTAACAGTGATTAGGGAAAAAAGAGCAATTGAATTTGCAAAATAAAATTATATAATATATTCATTGTCTAATAATTATGAAATAATTATAAAAGTATAGAAAATCGCTCCTTAACAAGGAAGAGATGTTTATTCTCTTCCTTGTTTTTTATAAGTTATTATTGATTAAAAGTGAAGAATAAGTTAAAATTTAACTAAAAAGTATAACAGTATAGTTTAACTTAATAGTTATCAATTATAAAAATAAAGAGGAGATTTAGGCTTATTGTAGAATATAAATCATAAACATAAATTACTACTTGAAATCTTAAAAATTATAAGACTTTCGTAAAAAAATAAGTATTAAAATAAGGAACTTCTAAAATAAAACTTCATTGTATATATATAGTAGAAATCATTAAATAATTAAAACAAAAAATATGAAGAATATTAAAATTAAAAAATATTTGACAGAATAAGAAACAAAAGAAAAATAGAATTGTAGTAATAGTTACTACAGGAGGTAAAAAAATGGCTGAACTTTTAAGAGTATCATCAAAGTCAAAGCCTAATTCAGTAGCAGGAGCCATAGCAGGGGTTTTAAGAGAAAGCGGTGCAGTAAAGATTCAAGTAATTGGAGCAGGTGCATTAAATCAAGCAATAAAAGCAATTGCAATTGCAAGAGGATATGTTGCTCCAAGTGGGATAAGTCTTGTTTGTATTCCATCATTTAAAGATGTAGTAATAAATGGAGAAGAAAGAACAGCAATTCTTCTTACAATTGAAGATATTAATAAAGTAATCAGTTTACATTAATAACAATTCTTCTTTACAATTGAAAATAGAATATAGTATAAAATTAAGAACTATATCAATAAGATAACAAGTCTTTTAATTATGAATATCTAAAAAATAATTATTAGTATATTATTGTTACAAAATATTATTAAAGTAAAGAAGAATACTTTTTCTATAACCTCTCTTTGTTATTCCTTTTTCTTTTATTTATACATATCTTTATCACTATTCACCATAGTCAATTGAATTTATATATTTTACTGGAATTTTTTATTAAATCTTTTATTAAAATGATTAATTGTTGAACTATTTACCCTTTTGATATTAGTAAGATTTGACTGGTACAGATTTCCATACTAAAATCTTTTCATAATAATTTATTAGATGGTTTTTTATAAATAAATAAAGCAACAAAGGAATAATTATCTCTATTAAGAAATCAAATGTTGAGTTTACATATCATATTATGAAGACTTTGAAAGTCTACGATGATGAAGTTTTAAGTGAATTCGTAGTTTTTTGGAATTGTCAAATAAAGTAGTATTATTAATAAAGGAATGTATATAAAAATATTAGTATTAAAGACTTTAAATTTAAAACTAATTGGATCAAGAAATAGTAATCAATTATTAATGAAAAAACTATAAAAACTTAATTTTATTAAATAAATTTTATTAAATAAAAGTAAAAATGGGTGCAGATTTACATATTCATAGTAATGAGTCAGATGGCATTTTAAGTCCCTCTGAAATTGTTAAGATTGCAAAAAAACTTGGTTTAAGTGCAATATCAATTACAGATCACGATACTATAAATGGATTAGATGAAGCTATCTCTACTTCCAAGAAAATTGGATTGGATTTTATTCCTGGAATAGAATTGAGTTCGGAAAGTGAGGATTGGGATATACATATTCTCGGATATTTTATAGACCACAATTCAAAAGAACTAAGAGAATATTTAAAAAATCTTCAAAATAAAAGGGAAATAAGAGCTAAAAAGATAGTAAATAATCTTAAAAATGCAGGTATAAAAATAGAGTTTGAGCAAGTAGCAAGAGAGAGCCATGGTGAATCAATAGGAAGACCTCATTTAGCAAGAACACTTGTTAAGCTTGGTTATGTTGATTCAGTTCAAAAGGCATTTCATGTTTTTTTAAAAAGAGATGGACCTTATTATGTAAAAAAATATACTATCTATCCAGATGAAGTGATTAAGATTTTATTAAAGGCAAATGCTGTTCCAGTTTTAGCACATCCACTTTCAAATAGTAATATTGATTTTATAGCCCCCTTAGTTAAAATAGGTTTAATGGGAATAGAAGTTTATTATCCTAGGTATAATCGATTTAAAATAAATAAATTAATAGAAATAGCTGATAGATACGGTCTTATAAAGACTGGTGGAACTGACTTTCATGGTAGTGATCCAAAAATAAATTCTAAGATTAGATATATAAATATTGGTGATATAACAGTTAATGATAAGGTAGTTAAAATACTTTATAAAAAAGCTAAAGAATTAAGAAAATTTCAGAAGATTGAGGGGTAGAGAAAGTAAAAAATAAAACAAAATTTACTGCAAAGAATATAATATAAATTCCCATTTTTATTTATTAATTCTCCATTTATAAAAGTGTAAAAATGAAAAAATTTTCAATAATTACCTTTGGTTGTCAGATGAATAAACATGATTCAGAAAAGATTGCTGGGATTCTTCAAGATAGCGGGTTTCAATATGAAAAAGATCTCTCAAATGCGGATATCATAATATTTAATACTTGTACAGTGAGAGAAAGTGCTGATGGTAGATTGTTTGGTCAATTAGGAAATATCAAAAGATTAAAAGAAGAAAAACCTGATTTAATAGTAGCAATTGGTGGTTGTTTAGCTCAAAGTTATGGCGGGAAATTGCTATTTCAATTTCCTCAGCTCGATATAGTTTTTGGAACACATAATATCAATAGGTTTTCATATCTTCTCAATGAAAGAATAAAATCAGGAAATAAAGTTTTTGAATTAAAATCTGAAGATAATTATGATGTTTCTTGCTTGCCAACTTTGAGAGAAAAGCCCTTTTTAGCATGGGTTTCAATCATGCGTGGGTGTAACAATTTCTGTTCATATTGTATAGTTCCATATGTTAGGGGTAAACAGTGGAGTAGATCAGCATATGAAATAATTGAAGAGGTTAAAAATTTAACTTTAGACGGTGTTATAGAAATAACCTTACTTGGTCAAAATGTAAATTCATATGGAAAAGATTTAAATGATGAAATGAATTTTCCACAATTATTAGAAAAATTGAGTCAAATTTCTAAATTAAAGAGAATAAGATTTATAACATCTCATCCAAAAGATTTTGATAATGAGACAGTAAAAGTGGTTGCTGAATCTGAAATATTATGCAATCACTTCCACTTTCCATTACAATCGGGGTCTAATAAAGTTCTGCAAGACATGAACAGGAGATATACCAAGGAGCAATATTTGAAGTTAATTGATGAGATATATAGAATGATTCCAGATGCAAGTATCACAACTGATATTATAGTTGGTTTTCCTACAGAAACAGAGGAAGATTTCCTTGAGACATTGGATGTAGTGGAGAAAGCAAAATTTGATAGTGCTTTCACTTTCATTTATTCACCACGATCAGGAACTAAGGCAATTGGATTTAAAGACATTTCCTCTAATGAAGAAAAAATGAATCGTTTTAGTAGATTAGTTGATAAACAAACAAATATTAGTCAAATGAAAAATAATTATCTAATTGGTAAAAATCTTGATATTTTAGTTGAAGATTTCTCAAAAAAAGACAAAAAAATGCTTATGGGTAGAACGAAAACAAATAAGATTGTTAATTTTAAAGGTGATTCAAATTTAATTGGTAAAATAGTAAATGTTAAGATAATATTAGCAAAAGCTCATTATTTAATAGGTGAATTAAAAATTAATTAATATATAAATTGTAAATCAGATAACATATATGATTGAATTATTATAAGAATATAAAAAGACAAATTTTGAGTTTATTGAAATATCTCTCGTTTTATGAGAGATAATTTTAAAAATAATATTTTATCTAACTCTTTTGTAATGTAAATAATTAGAATAAAATTATTCAATAAGGAGAATAAATGTCCAGTATACCTTTAGGAATAATAGCTCCTCATCCTCCAATTATTATACCACCTATTGGGGGAGAATATGAGCTAAAACAGGTAGAAAACACAATTAATTCTTTAAAGAGCTTAAAAGAAGATATAAAAAATATAGGTCCGGATTTATTAATTATAATCTCACCCCATAGCCCAGCATTCAAAGATTCTTATGCAATTAAAAAAAGTCATATTTTAAGTGGAAGCTTATTAAATTTTGGATATCCGAAAATTTCAATTGAGATGAAAAATGATACTGGATTTGTAGAATCCCTAGTTAATAATATGGAAAAAAAATCAATTAATGTAGTAAAAATGGATGAAAAGGAAGGACTTTTTTACAATCAAATTAAACTGGATCATGGAGTAATAGTTCCTCTTTATTATCTAGTTGATGAAAATAAATACAAATTAGTTAGTTTATCTATATCTTTTTTAGATTATAAAAATCATTATAAATTTGGAAAAGTAATTAAAGATACAGTTGAAGAAACTGGAAAAACTGCAGTTTTTATCGCTAGTGGTGATTTATCTCATAGATTAAAACCTGGGGCACCAGCAGGATTTCACCCAAGAGGTGAAGAATTTGACAAAAAAATAGTTGAAATAATAAGTAGTTCAGATCTTGAAGAACTTTTCAAATTAGATAGTGGATTAATTGATGATGCAGGGGAGTGTGGTCTACGGTCAATATTTGTCTTAGCTGGTTGTTTTGATGGAAAAAATGTAGAAGCTAAAGTTCTATCATATGAAGGACCTTTTGGGGTAGGTTATATGGTAGCAGAAATTATACCTATATAATGAATAATAAGTAGTATTTTAAAAATAATTTTTATAATTATAAAAAAGGAAAAAATGGATAAATATGTTGAACTTGCTAGAAAAACAGTTGAAAAATATATAAGAGAAAGCAAAATTTTATCAAATGAGGAGATTCCCGAAGAATTAACTAAAGAAAAAGCAGGTGTTTTCGTTTCTATAAAAAAGAAAGGTGAACTAAGAGGTTGTATTGGAACAATTTATCCTACAAAGAATAATATAGGTGAAGAGATTATAACTAATGCAATTTCATCTTCCACAAGAGATCCTCGCTTTTCTCCAGTTAGAAAAAAAGAATTGGAATTTTTGACTTATAGTGTTGATGTTTTAAGCAATCCGGAAAAAATAGAAAATATATCACAACTTGATCCCAAGAAATATGGAGTTATAGTTGAATCAGGTTATAGAAAAGGATTATTACTTCCGGATCTTGAAGGAGTGGATACACCTGAAATTCAGGTGGATATTGCAAAAAGAAAAGCTGGTATATTCCCTGGTGAGGATTTTGAAATGTATCGCTTCATAGTTACTCGACATAAATAAGCTTTTATTGTTAATTTTAATTTCTTTATATAGTAATTTACATATCATCAAAAAGCTATTTCAGTGATTAAGAGATTCTTGTAAAATTTTTATAAAATCCATAATAAGATTCAAATTTTTTAAAATTTCTATTATTGGATAATAAAAATGGTTAAAAAGAATAAAAAAAATAAGTTAATTGCACTTGTTGGACCTACAGGTATTGGAAAGACAAGAGTATCTATTGAACTTACGAAGATTATAAATGCAGAAATAGTATCTGCTGATTCTATGCAAATATATATTGGAATGGATATTGGTACTTCAAAGCCGTCAATTAACCAAAGAAAGGAAGTCCCTCATCATATGATAGATATTTGTAACCCTGATCATATAATGACTGTTGCTGAATTCCAGGGATTAGCAAGAAGATGTATTGCTGATATTTCAAATAGGGGTAGGACACCATTTTTAGTTGGTGGTTCTGGGTTATATATTAGAGCAGTAATTGATGATTTAAATTTTGCTAAGAATATAATCAGTGAAGTGGAAAAAATAAAATTAAGAAAGAGAGTAAAAGAAGAGGGCTCAGAATCCTTATATAATGAATTGATTAAAATAGACGAAGAATATGCTAAAAAAATTAGTTCCAGGGATGTAAAAAGAATAATAAGAGCTTTGGAGGTATATTATGTTTCTGGAACAAAATTCTCGTCTTTTCAAAAGAAATGGGATGAGAGAAAGTCTATTTATGATTTAACTATAATTGGGTTAAATAAGGACAGAAATGAACTCTATAATAATATTGAAAAAAGAGTAGATGATATGATTGATTTAGGGCTCTTTGACGAGGTTAAAGAATTAATGGAAAAAGGATATAGTGAAAGCTTAGCCCTAAAACAAGCAATAGGTTATCAAGAGATACTGTCTTTTTATGATGGTAAATTGAGCAGGAAAGAAGCTATAGATCTTATAAAGAAAAACACAAGAAATTTCGCCAAAAGACAATTAACATGGTTAAGAGCTGATCCAAGAGTAAAATGGGTTTTTATAAATAAAGATGAAAAATCTGATAATATAATTAAAAGAATAATCAATATTATTTTTTAAATAATTAACACTATCTTTTTAATAATTGATATTATGTTTTGAAATAATAATCATTTAATTCTAAGTAGTGTAAATTTTTTTTATGTAATTTAAAATAATTTAGAATGGATTTTTTTAAATAATAAGAATAATAATTGTATAAATAATTGAAAAACAGATAGTAAATGCAATAATTTTTATAAGAGGTGTAAAAATTGAAGTTTATAAAGATGCATGCATTAGGAAATGATTATATTATTTTTAATTCATTATTTGAAGTAAATGACGTCCCACCACATCTTATAAAAAATGTTTGTGAAAGACATTATGGAATTGGGGCAGATGGGGTAATTATTTTACTTCCATCTGATAAAACAAAATTTAAAGCAACTATATATAATTCTGATGGTTCAGAAGCAGAAATTAGTGGTAATGGCATTAGATGTTTAGGTAGATACATTTATGATTTAGGAATTTTAAGAAAGAAAAATTTCTCAATAGAAACCTTGGCTGGAGTAAAAGAAATAACAATTACTGAAAACAAAGGTTTAGTTGATAAAATTAGCGTTAATATGGGTAAACCAGAATTCAAAAGGGAAAAGATTCCCATGAAAGGGAAGATGGGAGATCCTCTAAATGAAGAAATTATAGTTGGTGAGAATCAGAAGATATTGGCATCATGTCTTTCTATCGGCAATCCACATTGTGTAATATGGGTAGATGACATAAAAAAAGCCCCAGTTAAGATATTAGGTTTTAAACTGGAGAGACATGAAATTTTTCCAAATAATACAAATGTTGAATTTGTAAAAGTAAAAAATAAAAATGAGATTTTTGTTAGAACTTGGGAGAGAGGAGTAGGTGAAACCGAATCATGCGGAACAGGAGCTTGCGCAGCAGTTGTTGTATCGGTTTTAAAAAATAAAACAAAAAGAAAAGTAAATGTTTCTCTTTTAGGTGGAAATTTAGAAGTATTGTGGAGAGAGAAAGATGAAAATATTATTTTAACTGGTAAAGTTGATTACGTTTACAAGGGAAGGCTTTCTGATAGTTGGCTCCTATCTCAATATGAAAGAGATTAAATTAGATTAGATTAGATTAGGTAAAATATATTAGATAAATTAATATTTTTATAAAAGCCAAGATAAAAATTTAATAAGGAGTAAGATTAAAAATTAAAAATTCAATTGAAAAAAATAAAAAGATAGTCATAGAACCTCAGGAAAAAGCTATTTTAGTGGGAATAAAACTTCCTTATCAGACACTAGATCAAGTTAAAGAATCACTAAAGGAACTTGCTAATTTAGCACTCACATCAGGTGCAGAAGTATTAGGTGAATTAGTACAGATAAGAAATAGATACGATTCAAGATATCTTATAGGTCTTGGTAAAGTTGAAGAATTAGCAGAAACAGTTAATGTACTAAATGCAAATATGGTTATTTTTGATGATGAGCTTACATCCTCTCAACAGGATAAATTAAATAGGAAAATTGGAGTTAAGGTAATAGATAGAACAGCTTTAATTTTAGATATATTTAGTCAACATGCTAATAGTTATGAGGGTAAACTACAGGTTGAGTTAGCACAATTAAATTATTTACTACCTAGACTTAAAGGTAGAGGAATAGAGATGTCAAGATTAGGAGGAGGGATAGGAACAAGGGGGCCTGGTGAAACAAAATTAGAATATGATAGAAGAAGAATGCAAAAAAGAATAAATTCATTAAAAAAAGAAATAAATAATTTAAAAGTTCATAGAGAAGTACAAAGGCATGGAAGGAAAAGAAAAAAAATTCCGTTAGTTTCATTGGTTGGATATACAAATTCAGGAAAATCAACACTTTTAAATCTTTTATGTAATGCTAATGTTGAAGTTAATAATAAATTATTCGTGACTTTGGACACAATAATCAGAAGAAGAGAATTAGAAGGGGGAAGAGTAATATTGTTTTCTGATACTGTTGGCTTTATAAGAAAATTACCCCATCAAATTGTGGCTTCCTTTAGATCTACACTTGAAGAGGTTAAACAAGCTGATATATTACTTCATATAATTGATTCTAATCATCCTAATATGGAGGAACAAATAGAAACAGTTAACAAAGTTTTAGAGGAAATTGGTGCAAAAAATAATAATATTCTCATGGTATTTAACAAAATTGACCTTCTTGAAAGATTAGAACTAAATAGACTAAAGCGTAAATATCCAGAAGGTGTATTTATATCTGCATTAAAAGGTGATGGAATAAATAATTTATTTAACGGGATAATAGAAATTATTGATAGAAATACTGTCGAAATAATTGTATCAATCCCTTACAAAAACTCAAACATTATTTCTTATCTTCATGAATTAGGAGAAGTGAAAGAAGAAAAATATCTTGAAGACTCTATTAAGGTAAAAGTGCTTATCCCAAAACATAGCTTACAAAAAATTGAATCTCTCAGTATTGATAAAATAATAGTAGCAAATTAAATTAGATGATTTAATTATATTCTTCGTATTAATGCAATAACCTTACCTAAGATTTTAACTTCGGTTAGAATTATTGGTTCCATAAAGTCATTTTCTGGTTGTAGTCGCACTTTTCCATCCTCTTTGAAGAATCTTTTCACAGTAGCTTCATCTTCTAACAATGCGATTACAATATCTCCATTCTCAGCCATGCTTTGTCTTTTTGCTATCAATAAATCATCAGGTTTAATTGCAGCATTTATCATGCTTTCACCTTTTACTTTTAGCATGAAGACATCTTTAGAACCAACAAAATCGATTGGAAGTGGGAAATATTCAGTAATATTTTGTTCAGCTAAAAGTGGTGTTCCAGCTGCAATTTTTCCTACAATTGGAACCGGAAAAAAATTCTTCCTTAAAATTCCTCTATATTTCTTAGAGGGATAGGTTATTTCAATTGCTCTTGGTTTAAAAGGATCTCTTCTTATATAATCTTTCTCTTTTAATTTATCTAAATGACTCTGAACCGTTGCGGGTGATCTAAGTCCCATAGCTTTACCTATTTCCCTAACTGATGGGGGATAACCATTTCTTATAGTAAATTTCTCAATAAAATTCAAAATTTGCTTTTGTCTTTTTGTAAGTCTTTCCTCAATCATGAAAATTCTCCTTATTTAATTAAAATGAATTTCAATATAACTAACATTATTTATGTTATTTATTATAAAAATTAACAACATTTTAGTATAATATAGCACAAATTTTATAAAAAAGCAAACATGAGTTCGACAACTAATATTTTGTTTAATTTTTAATTTTCTGTTAAAATCTCTCAAATAAAAATAATTAAAATGAAATAATATTTAGGATATATAATTAAAAAATTAATTAATATTCAAATTTAGCAAGAAATACCATTATTTTAAGAGTTGAATTATTTATAATTAAAACTATATATTTAAAAAGTAAGGTTCATAAATAAGTAAAAAATATGAATATATATAAGGAAAACTCATGTTAGATAGAGATAGAATAGAAAAAGAAAAATTAGAAATGTTAAAAAAACTATATGAAGATTCATTTTTAGAGTTGGAGAGAGCCAATATAGAAGAGGTTTCGAAAAATTCAAATGTAAATTGCATTACTACCAGTGAGGGTCATAAAAAAATCTTAATCCCGTATTTAAACAGGGAAATTACAATAGATATTGATAATAAAAATATTTATTGGTCTGATACAGGAAAGAAAATTGATTTGCACTTAGCAGTAATAACAATACATTATCTTCTAGGATGTACATTAAGAAGAGGAGGTATTGAGTGGATATCATATAGAGAGATACCAGGAGCTTCATTTTATTCCAGAACAATTCCACATACATTAAATCCCTTAGTTGAATTCTTTTCAGAAAAATTAGATAAATTAGTTCTGGCTGCACAAAATCTTGGTGGTAAAGAAATTTCAATAGGGGATAAAGCAGTAGAATTAAAACCATTTCCTAATTTCCCCATTGCTTTTGTTATATATAATGCTGATGAAGAATTTCCTGCAAGTGCAAATGTTTTATATGACAAATCAGCAAAAGATGTCTTATCAGCAGAAGAGGTAAAATTATTAACCATATTTCTCATAACTGAATTGATCAGGGTAAAGGATAATACTTGATAAACTTTTAAAAAGTAAAAATATTTTTATATATAAATAACAACCAGAATTTTATATAGAAATAGAAGAGTCAAAAGTTTTTAATAAAAAATCGGGATTAATATATGAAAGCTAAAAGAAACATTATTTTTTCATTATTTTTTTATCTCATAATTTCAATTTTATTAGTATTTCTTATTGTAACTAAACCTATAGTTCCGAAACAAGAGGAATTCAAACCAGATATTGAGTTAAAACTAAGTATAGATAAAAATGAATTAAATATTGGTGACGAGGTTTTAATAAGCTATGAAATAAAGAATAATGATAGTATAGCTTATAAAAAAGGATGTTATTTTATATTCTTAGAGCTAAAGGAAAAAGATAAAAAAGTAAAATTAAAAATAGCTGATTTAAGCCATGATATTCCTCCTGAAATGTTAATAAAAGGCGTGTTTTCATGGAAAATTGAATTTAAACCAGGAAATTATCCTAATAACTTATTAAATTTAACCATATATTCTAGACAAGATAATGGCTCACTAAAGTTAATAAAAGAAGAATCCATCCCAATAAAATTTATATAATTTCATTTTTTTTCATTGATATTTAATTCTTTTTTCTTCCTAAATTATATTTATTTTAAATTAAATTTTATTAGTAGTATTAGAAGTTTTAAAGGAATATCAGATAAGATCTTTGATAAAATGCTGGAAATATTGTGATTGATTAGTGAATTTAAATCTGTAAATATGGTGTATATTTGAAATAGGTTGAAAATCTATATATTATAAACAAGGGCCGAAAATATATCTTATGTAAACTTGATTATAATTTTACTTATTCCCTAACTTATTTCTATTATTAATGAAAAATTTGTGTGTTTTTTTATTATTAACAGTAAAAATATTAAAAAATCATACAAAAATTTACTTAAGATTACTTTTTCATTTTTTTCTAGGAATTTTTATGTCTTTTTTGCCTTTTTGTTTTTTCTTAATTTCCCAATATTTTAATGGTCTTCTTCTTTTCAAACTTTTTCTTATATCTCTCTTTGGCATTTCTATATTCCATTAAATTTAAAAATTTAAAAAATGTTTTTACTTAAATATATAATTTATAAACAATTTTGTTCTATTTTAAACTTTGAAGCTAATTAATTATCAATCTTTACTAATTTTATGTTTCAATATCTCTTTTTCCCTACAATTAGACATTCAAATATCTTTATAT
>JAGMBY010000054.1 GCA_023129485.1 Actinomycetes bacterium
GCTGGTCTTGTAAAAACACCAAATTTTAATTGAATTAATGTGAAATTTTGTTCAGATATTTCCTTTTCGAAAGCTTTAACTAATTCTTTTTGTTTATTTTTAAGATCTTCAATGACCTCTTTCTT
This sequence comes from Actinomycetes bacterium, assembly GCA_023129485.1. Taxonomy (GTDB): domain Bacteria; phylum Actinomycetota; class Humimicrobiia; order JAHJRV01; family JAHJRV01; genus JAHJRV01. Next base: position 126 of record JAGMBY010000054.1, read on the forward strand.
TCTGCTCTCATAATCTTTACTTTCAAAGATTGAAGGTATGTTTTTTACTAGATATTCAACAATACTATTCATATCCTTTTTAAATTTTCTACCTTGTCCTGCAGGTAACCTGATAAGTCTTGGCATATCCGGATTCGTGAAATTATTTACGTAAAGTTTATCGTCTGGCAAATTTTTTATACGTTCTGTCTCTTCTAATAAATGATTTATAGCTGTTTTTCTGCCAGTTCCCACTAACCCTGTAACAAATATATTGTATCCAATACTTTCAATATCTAAACCTAATCGAAGTGCAGTTACTGCCCTTTTCTGTCCAATAATGTCTTTGTGAACCTTAAGCTCTTCAGTTGATTTAAAACCTAAACTTTTTGGATCACATCTCCGTCTCAGCTTTTCAACAGGAACTTCTTTAAAATCTAATACTTTTTTTAATATTTCATTCATTTCATGTCTCCCTGTTTTTCTCTTAAAAATGGATTATATTCATAGATTATAAAAGTTGGGGAGTTGTTTTAATTTTTTATTATCTTAATAATATTAGTTAATTTTACCATTTTTATGAATGAGCTTTTAACTTTTATTTTTTAAATAAAATTATCTCTATGCTGCTTTACACAGAGGACTACTCTTTACCAAACATAATTAACTTAACTATATAAATTCTTTGAATATTTTTACTATAAGTGTACTTAAAAAGGTTATTCCTGATTGACATTATTAACTTAACACTACCTTAGAATATAATATAATACTATCTTAATATATCTATAAATTAGTATATTTTTGAAAACTCAAAATAAATACTTAAAATAGTTGGTTACGGTACGCTGTTTTAATAATACTTGTTGTAATTATTCCATATCTAACTCTTGAACCCTGGTTTTCAAAGCTATGTCCTGTTGGAACAATAGAGGCTGGTATTCCTTGGTTAATTATACAACCCTCTCTTCGTGAATTAATTGGCTGGCTCTTTGGCTTAAAAATTTTTATTTTAATTTTCTTTTTGGTTTGGTCGGTTATAACATCAAGACCTTTCTGTCGTTTCATCTGTCCGTTAGGTGCCATTTATTCAATCTTTAATAAAATTAGTGCCTTTCAGTTTAAAATAGATGAGGAAGTTTGCATAAAATGTGAAAAATGTAATCAAGTTTGTCCAATGAAAATAGATGTTTTAAAGGGTTCTCAACAAAGTCAATGTATACGATGTATGGAATGCGTTAAAGCTTGTCAAAAGAATGCAATCAAAATCTAGAAAATGGTGCGATTTAGGAATGAATAGCAGAAAAAGGAAGAATATATTTTTTATAAGGTTTGTAGACAACGGTAAAATTATTTTATATGCTGGTATATCTACAGGAATTGATATGTCTTTATATGTTGCTTCTAAGCTTTTTGGGAAAGAACAAGCGCTAAAAACAGCTCAATTATTGGAATATAAATGGGAATATAATTAGATTCCAAAATCATAATTTTTATTTAAGATGAAATAATTCTTTATTTGAAATAGAAAATAATTGAATTTTCACAATATATGTGATATATTAGTACTAATTTATTACACTATTTGTAATAAATTAGTACTATATTATAACAATTAATGTAATAACTTAGATGATATTATGTTTCATAGAAAGATTATAAATTATTTAGTTAAATGGAAAGATAAAAGGGAAAGAAAGCCTCTAGTTATTCGTGGGGCAAGACAGGTAGGCAAGACATCAGCTGTTTTAATGTTTGCTAAGAAATATTTTAAAAATATAATTAATTTGAATTTGGAGAAATCAGAACACTTATCTCTTTTTAGAGAGCCAGTCTCAATTGAAGATTTTGAGAAGATTATTCAAATTAAATTTCATCAAAAGATTATACCTGGAAAAACCTTAGTTTTTATTGATGAAATCCAAAATTCACCTTCACTAATTAAACTATTAAGATTTTTTTATGAGGAAAAGCCAGACATTCATGTCATAGCTGCAGGGTCATTACTTCAGGCAAAAATTGAAAGAGAAGGTTTATCCATGCCTGTGGGAAGAGTAGAATATGTTTACCTCTATCCCCTTGATTTTTTTGAATATTTAGAAGTAAAGGGAGAAAGAGAACTTCTGAATTTTTTAAAAGATGTCTATTTAGAGGAGCATATTCCTAGAGGAATTCATGATATCAGTTTAAAACTTTTTTATGAGTATACTATGGTAGGAGGAATGCCTGAAATTGTAAAAATATTTTTGGAAAAGAAGGATATAGAAAACCTTAGAAATATTTATTCATCTATTTTTACTAGTTACACTGAGGATGTTTTTAAATATACCTCTTTGGCTAATTCTAAATATTTAGCTTATGTTATTGAAACAGCACCTCTTTTTGCTGGAACAAACATTAAATATGAGAGATTTGGTAGTTCAGATTATAGAAGTAGGGAGATGAGTAGGGCATTTTATACATTGGAGAAAGTAATGATTCTTTATCAAGTTCAAAAAACAAATTCTAAAAATCTTCCTCTAATTGGGAAAAGAAGGGAACCAAAACTCTTATTTTTAGATATAGGATTGGTGAACTATCAAATGGGAATTCAAGAAAATTTCATAAATCTTAAGAACCTTAATGATTTCTATAGAGGAAGGATAGCTGAACAGGTTGTTGGGCAAAATATTTTAGCTCAATTTATAAATTATCCTCCTAAGATTTTTTATTGGGCAAGAGAAAAACCTAAAGGATCTGCTGAAATCGATTTCTGTTTAAATAGAAAAGGATACATATTAGGGATAGAAGTAAAATCGGGAAAATCAGGGAGATTAAAATCTCTTTTTAGTTTTGGTGACTTAGTAAAAAATAGTATACTTATTCGAATATATAGTGGAGAATTAAAAAAAGAAAATATTCAATATAGTGGCAAAAATTTCACTCTATTCTCACTACCATTCTATTTAGTACCACGAATTTTAGAAATTTTCTGATGAATTTTAGTTTAAAGATAAAATGAAAAACAATTTTAGTTACTTTTTAGAAGAAAAGGAGAAGTTAAGTTTTTTCACATTTCCAAAATTGAGAAATATTGATTCAATAGTTTATGGGTTCACAACAAAGCATTGGACAAAAAAAGCCCTTATTGAGAATTTCAATTTAAAGAATTTTTCTATTATCTCTTTAAAGCAAATTCATTCTGACAAATTTCATTTCTTAAAAGAAGTATATAGTAAAAGATTAGTGGGTGATGCTCTCATTACTACTATACCCAACATTTTATTGACTGTTAAAACAGCAGATTGTTTACCAATTTTAATTTTTGATGATAAGAAAAGGACTGTGGCAATTGTTCATGTTGGTTGGAAAGGAACAATAAAGAAAATTACTAAGAAAGTTGTCCAGGTAATAATAGATTCTTTAGGAATAAAACCATTCTCACTTTTTGCTCTTTTAGGACCCTGCATTTGTTCAAAATGTTATGAAGTTGGAGAAGAAGTCAAGGAATCTTGGAAAAAAGAATGGGGCGTTTTTGATTATCTGTTATACCCTTCCATAAAAAAAGGAAAATATCATTTTGATCTAAGAAAAGCAAATCTATTTCAACTAAAAGAGCTTGGGTTAAGACAAGAAAAAATTTTTAATATCAATTTATGTACTAAATCCAATTCCAAGTTATTTTATTCTTATCGTCGTGAACCTACAAATGAGGGTAGAATGATTGCTTTTATAGGTTTAAAAAATATTTGAAATAAAAAAATTATAGAGTTAATATGTATAAATTCATATTATAAGGTAAATAATAAAATTAATCTTAAATGATGAAAATATTATTAAGATTGGAGGATAAAAAAATGGGATTACTTGAAAAATTATGCAAAGCACCAGGAATATCCGGATTTGAGGACGAAATTCAAAAAATTATGAAAGAGGAATTTGAAGTATCATGTGATAAAGTTGAAATTGATAATTTTGGAAATGTAATAGGAGAAAAAGGGAAAGGAAAGAAAAAGATTATGCTTGCTGCTCACATGGATGAAATTGGACTAATGATAAAATATATTAATAAAAATGGATTTTTGTATTTCATTAAAATTGGTGGTATTGATGATAGAGTTCTGTTGCAGCAAAGAGTAATAATAAAGTCTAAGAAGGGAGATGTTTTAGGAATTATTGGTGCAAAACCACCACATCTTCAAAAAAAAGAAGAAAAGAAAAAAGTGATAAAGCATAGCAAACTTTTTATTGATATTGGAGCAAGAAATGCTAAGGAAGCAAAAAGCATGGTAGAAGTTGGTGATCCTGTAATTCTTGAACCAAATTTTGGAAAACTAAATAGAGATAGATATTTTGGAAAAGCAATTGATGACAGGTTAGGTTGTTACGCTTTAATTGAGATAATGAAGCAAATTGATATTAAAGATGCAACAGTTTATGCAGTTGCAACAGCCCAAGAAGAGGTTGGGCTTAAGGGTGCAGGTGTTTCTGCATTTAAACTAAATCCTGATTATGCAATTGCAATTGATGTAAATATTGCAGGTGATACACCTCAAATAAAGGAAAAGGAATCAAGTTTAAAATTAGGTAAAGGACCTGCAATAACAATAACAGAAGCATCAGGAAGGGGAGTTGTTACACACCCAAAAATTAGAGAGATTTTAATAAATACTGCAAAAGAGAAAAAAATTCCTTATCAGATTGATGTTATAGAAGGCGGAATGACCGATGGCGCAATAATTTATAGAACTCGCGAAGGCGTTCCTACAGGCGTTGTTTCAATACCAACAAGATATATTCATGGATCAACAGGGGTTTTCAGTATGGATGATTTAAATAATGCGATAAAACTGGTTGTTAACGCACTACCCAATTTATAATTAACTTATTTTTTATATAATTTTATAGTTAAAAATATTTGACTTTCCTAATTTGATCAGTAATGAATTGATTTTTTAAATTAATTATTTTAAAGTAATAGTTTCAAATCATAAAATTAGCTATTTGTTTTGTCTTTCCACATAATTACTTTTGAGTAGGATTAATAACTCTTCCCAAGAATAAAATATTGTTTGTTTCTCTTTCTTGGATCATAAATATAAATGGATGGTCTGCACGGAATACAGTTGGCATAGCTGCTT
>JAGMBY010000055.1 GCA_023129485.1 Actinomycetes bacterium
ATTAAAAAAATTGAAGGGGAAGAGGAAAAGTGATATTGCAAGACCTAACCCCATAGTCCTATTTTCTTAACATGGCGCTTCACCTGACGCATTACTGTCACAGGCCGTGATGACTTCGCTTCACCTCTCGAGTATACGCGTAGGTGAGATTATTTATTAGGTTTGAAAAATATGATCCTCGAACTGTTTAATATTTTTTAGCAATTATTTTGTTATTAGGAAAATAGATATGACGCTTATTATTGGTGCAAATTTAAATCATTATACTATTATTGCAGCAGATACAAGAACATCATGGTGGCATCCTCTTTTGGGTAAATGGCAGCATAGAGATCATGATCATAAAATAGCAATGTGTAAAATGGGACTTGTTACAGGCTCTGGATATACTAAAGCATTGGATTCTGTTAAAGAAGAATTATTGAAAAAAGAAATATATCATACTAATGAAGTTTTAAAAATAATCAATGAGCTAGCTATACCAGAAATTGAATTATTAAATAAGCATGATCCAAACATAAAAGATAATACATGTTTTTTAATCTCATATTTTACGAGCTCAGATAATGAGAAAATTTTACGCTTGTCAATTTTTTTGCATAGTAAGTGGAAATATCAATTGTATATTATTAAAGAACCATATATTGTAATGCCCAGTGACACTAATAAAAAATATTACGAAAAGTACAATAAAATTTTAAATGAAGGTCTTCATAGGTTTAAAGAGTGTAAATATTCAGAAAAAGAATATATAGCAAGTGTAGTCACAAATATATATAAAAATACCATTTTTTTTGCCGAATGCTTTTACGAAATATCAAAAATATCAAATTTTGTGAGTGGAGACTTTGATTTTGCAGCTTTTCTTTCAAACGATATGGTACTGTATGGTTATGGTGATACAAAAGAAGTAAAAAGCGGAAAATTACACTTTAGATTTCTTCATAGTTCTAATCAAACTCGTATTCTTACTCCAGATATTTTAAAAGAAGGAGATATTATTAATACTTAAAAAAAATAATTATCGAATAGAAAAGTTTTTCCAGAAGTATCTATGTGAAGTTGCAGAGAAAATTACTTAACAAATATTGAGATTAAAATTTAAAGAATATAGGGTGCTTAAGATGAAAGAAAAAGAGAATAAGGATAAAAAAAAGATAGAAAGTGATTTGAAAGATCACAAACAATTCAAAAAAGAATTAATACCTCCATTATTACAAATAAAGGGAATGACTTCATTTTCTTGGTGTTATGAAAGGTTACCAGAATTATTTTGGGCTTTTTTGATAATAGGCAATATTGAGAGAGGCATAGCTCTCAATTATTTTAGATATATCGCAAAATTTGTAGAAGAAAATCCTAATTGTTCGGATATAACAATTTCAGGGATATCAAAACTGCCTGTTGCAAAATTAAAAGATTTTACTAAATATTTTACAAGTTGGTCTGATAAAATAAATATTCTAATGCGCCCGATGTTATTGTTCCCAAAATTACCTGGAATTAGTGAATGGGAAAAAGTTTTGGATAAACCGGTAATAGATAAAGATTGGAAAAATATAGCAAATGGAGTCAATAAAACCTTTTGGCATCAATCCCAGGAAGCAACGGATTGTCGATGGATTAAGGCCTTGTGTAGAGTATTAAGTGGGAAAATGCACTTTCCACAATCAATGGAAAGTAAGGTACGAGAAATTTTGGAATACCCAAATTATGGTGATATGAGAAAGGTTAGACCATCAATCAGGGCATTAGAAATGATACCTAATTTAGACGAAGATGAAGATAAATTAAACTGGGTAAATCATTTTTGGGAACATAGCTTTAAAAGCACTTCCTGTGTATTTGTAGAAAATCCAGAAGAAGTAATAAAAAAAAGAAAAAAGGAAATAGATGTAGAGATAAAAGAAAAAGGGAAATATTATTTTAAAGAAGTAAAAGATGTAAGAATAAAATTAATTGAACATTTTTTTAGTACTTCAGAAATATCTACTATAAATTCTCGGCATGAAGGAGCTTTTGGTCTTGCTCTATATGGAATATCACTTTTTTTGGAAATAATATGTTACAAATTATCATTTTCTATTACTGGAAGGATAACGTTAAGGGCTTTAGTTGAGACATATATTACCCTTGCTTACCTATTAAAAAAAGAGCAAGATGAGCCAAAAATCTGGGATGATTATCGTATTTATGGAACTGGTCAAATTAAGTTGATATATCTTAAACTAAAAGAAATGGAGAAAAAAGCTAGTTGTGTTAAAATTGATAAGATGGAAGATATTGCTAATGAAGATAAATGGCTTGAGTTTGTTCCGATAAATTTGGGTCATTGGGAATCCGCAAATCTAAGGAAAATGAGCGAAGAAATTGGCTTGAAAGAAACATACGATAAATTTTATAATTATACTTCTGGATTCATTCATGCAAATTGGGGTGGAATAAGAGAATCAGTATTTGAAAAATGCCTAAATCCATTACATCGCTTTCATAATATTCCTACTGCTACTAATTTATCATTTTTATCAAATGTAACTGATGATTCTCTTGAAATACTAAATAATATACTGGAATGTCTTTCCATTGCTTACCCCAAATTTACCTTTAGAATTAATAAATCAGATCTAAAAGATTAACAATCAAGTTCTTTTTAGATAAATAGGGAAAATGTACCAAGTCAATAATTCGGTAACTTTTAGCGGAAAACCTATGAGCTCTGAGGAGTTTCTTAACCGGATGGTTGATGCTTTAGGTATTACTATAGATAGACATCTTAAGGGAAGACCTTAAAGTTAAGTCATTTTTATAAGAACTTTTGATTATATAAATAAAAGTAAA
>JAGMBY010000056.1 GCA_023129485.1 Actinomycetes bacterium
AATTTTTAATTATTAAAAATAATTAGAAAACAGGTAAATAACAATCTATCAAAAAGGGGAAAATATAATGGCAAAAAAGAAATTTGAAAGAACAAAACCACATATCAATGTTGGAACAATAGGTCATGTAGATCACGGTAAAACAACCCTAACTTCAGCAATAACATATTGTCTAAATTCAAGAGGTCTAGATGTGGAGAGAATGGATTTTTATTCAATAGATAATGCTCCAGAGGAAAGGGAAAGAGGTCTAACAATTTCAATAAGCCATGTTGAATATGAAACAGAAAAAAGACATTATGCACATATAGACTGTCCAGGACATGCAGACTATGTTAAAAACATGATAACTGGAGCAGCTCAGATGGATGGAGCAATACTAGTGGTATCTGCAGCAGATGGTCCAATGCCCCAGACAAGAGAACATATACTTTTAGCAAGACAGGTGGAAGTTCCATCAATAGTAGTATTTCTAAATAAAGTAGACATGGTTGATGACCCAGAGATATTGGAATTAGTTGAGATGGAGGTAAGAGAACTTCTATCTGAATATGATTTTCCTGGAGATGATATTCCAGTTGTATCTGGTTCAGCACTAAAAGCCATGAACTGTGGATGTGGAAAAGACAGTTGTGAAGCTTGTTCTTCAATAATAAAGCTAATGGATTCAGTAGATGACTACATACCAACTCCAAAAAGAGAAACAGATAAACCGTTCTTGCTATCTGTTGAGGATGTATTCTCAATAACAGGCAGGGGAACTGTAGCAACTGGTAGAGTGGAGAGAGGAAAGATAAAGGTAGGAGATTCTATAGAGATAATAGGACTTAAAAGTGAAATTAAAAAGACAGTGGTAACTGGCGTTGAGATGTTTAGAAAGATATTAGATTATGGACAGGCTGGAGATAACGTAGGAGTACTCTTAAGAGGAGTAGCAAGGGATGAGATAGAAAGGGGAATGGTTGTTGCTGAGCCTGGAACAATAACTCCACACAGAATATTTAAAAGTCAGATATATGTTCTATCAAAAGAGGAAGGTGGAAGACATACTCCATTTTTCTCAGGATATAGACCACAGTTTTATTTCAGAACTACAGATGTAACAGGAGTTACTACACTTCCTGAAGGAACTGAGATGGTAATGCCAGGAGATAATGTTGAACTTCAAATTGATTTAATTCAGCCAATAGCAATGGAAAAGGGTCTAAGATTTGCTATTAGAGAAGGTGGTCATACTGTTGGAGCTGGTAGTGTAACTGAGATAATTAAGTAAAGTGTTAGGTCTTGACATGAGGCATATCAGCTTTGGGTATACTTTCTCGACTAATATGTCTTCGAAAGTATATTACGAAGCTCTAAATGATATTTATTTATGTTTCTTATATGAAGTTAATATTTTTTGATTTGTTTAAGATTTGAGTTAAATAGGAGGTATTATTGGTAAAAGCGGGTCAGAAAATACGTATTTCTTTGAAAGCGTTCGACCATCAGATTATTGATCGTTCAGCAAAAAAGATAGTTGAGAAAGCCCTTGAAACTGGAGCAAAAGTTTCAGGACCTGTCCCTCTTCCAACAAAAAGAAGTCTTTTTTGTGTGATTAGATCACCGAATATAGATAAGGATTCGAGGGAGCACTTTGAATTAAAAACTCATAAGAGACTAATAGATATTTATGATTCAACACCAAGGACAGTTGATGCTCTTATGAGGCTAAGTCTTCCTGCAGGTGTTGATATTGAAATAAAATTATAGAAACATTTTTAGCTTTGGATATATTTCATCAGCTAAAAATATTTTTAAGGATATATTACAAAACTGTCATTTAAAAATGTAAATCTAACTAAGTGTTAAATTCTAATTAAAAAATAAATTTGGAAAAAAATATAATCTATTTATATAAAGAATTGAATCTTCTAAATTTGCGAGTGAAAAATTTAATTTTGAAGATGTTTTATTTAAAAGATTTAAATTTCTTAATATTTAATATGAGATGAATGTGATTAAAGCTATTATAGGAAAAAAATTGGGAATGACAAGTATATATGATGAAAATGGTAAAGCTATTGCTGTAACAGCGATTGAAGCTGGACCATGCATAATTACCCAGATAAAGATAGATAGAATAGATGGATATAATGCAATTCAGATTGGTTTTGGAGATGTTAAAGCAAAAAAACTTAATAAACCAATCAAGCAGCATTTTAAAAATAAAGGAATAAAACCTAAAAAGGTTCTAATGGAAGTAAGAGTTAATAATACTAAAGATTTTAAAGTTGGCGATATTATAAAAACTTCTGTATTTGAAAAGGGAGATGTAGTTAAAGTAACAGCAATATCAAAAGGAAAGGGTTTTACTGGTGCTATGAAGAGATACGGATTTAGTGGACAACCAGCTTCTCATGGTGCACAATACCACAGAGCTTTAGGGTCAACAGGAGCGAGTAGTTATCCATCAAGAGTTTTTAAAGGAAAGAAAATGGCAGGTCGTCACGGCTATAAGAAAGTATCAGCTTTGGGATTAGAAGTAGTTGAGGTTAATGAAGAATCAAATGTAATATTGGTGAAGGGATCTGTCCCAGGAACTAAAGGAAGAATAGTTTTAATCCAGGATATGGGAAAAAGGAGAGGAAAGTAAATGGTACTTAGAGCAGACGTGGTAAATATAGATGGGGATAAGATATCTACAATTGATTTGAATAAAAAAGTTTTTTATTCAAAAGGAGATGTGAATATTTTACATAGAGTTATTAGAACATATCTTGCTGATAGAAGATTGGGAACAGCATCAACAAAAACTAGGTCTGAAGTAAGAGGAGGTGGAAGAAAACCTTGGCGTCAGAAAGGTACTGGAAGGGCAAGAGCTGGAAGTATACGTTCACCAATATGGAGAGGTGGGGGAGTTGTATTTGGTCCGAAACCAAGAGATTATTCTTTGAGGTTACCTAAGAAGGTAAAGTATGAAGCGAGAAAATTAGCATTATATATAAAAGCAAAAGAAAACAAAATATTGATTGTTGATGAATTTAATTTTAAAAAATCAAGCACTAAAAAAGCTTTTAATTTTCTTAAATCTTTAGGAGATATTAAAAAAACCTTAGTAATTATTGAAAAAGACAATGATATAGTTGAAAAATCTTTTAGAAATATTCCAACAGTAAATGTTGTGGGAGTAGATAGATTAAGTGTTTATAACATATTAAATGCTGAGAGATTAATATTTACTAAAAAGTCGATAAAAGAAACAGTGGAGGTATACAGCAGATGAAGGATATCAGAGATGTAATAATAAAACCAGTTATATCGGAAAAGAGCTATTCATTGGTTGAGCAGAATAGATATACATTTATTGTTAATCCAAAATCGAATAAAACTGAGATAAAAAGAGCAATTGAAGAAATTTATAATGTTAAAGTTTTATCGGTAAATACCCTTAAAATACCTAAAAAACCCAGAAGATTAGGAACATCTATGGGTTATAAACCCGGATATAAGAAGGCAATTATTACTTTAAGAGAGGGTGATAGTATACAGATATTTGAGGGTACATAAAAAAAGTTTAAAGTATACTTTCTTGGCTGAAAATGCCTGCGAAAGTATACCGCGAAGTTATTCATTAAATAAAAGGAGAAAAATTGCCAGTTAAAAAATATAAACCTACATCTCCGGGTAGGAGATTTTTAGTAGGAATTGATTATTCGAATTTAACAAAAAAGAAACCAGAAAAATCGCTAACAAAACCAATTAAGAAAAAGGCAGGTAGGAATGTTAGTGGTAGGATTACAGTTAGACACAAAGGTGGCGGGCATAAAAGGAGATACAGAGTTATAGATTTTAAGAGAAATAAAGATAATATCCCAGCAAAAGTAGCTTCAATTGAATATGATCCTAATAGGTCATGTAATATTGCTCTGATTATTTATAAAGATGGAAAAAAAAGCTATATTTTAGCTCCAAAAGGTTTAAAAGTGGGAAATATTGTTATTTCTGGTGATGATATAGATATTAAAGTAGGTAATACTCTTACATTAGGAAAGATACCTACGGGTACATATGTTCATAATATTGAGATGCAACCAGGTAAAGGAGGACAGTTGGTTAGATCCGCTGGTTCCAGTGCTCAATTGATGGCTAAAGAGGGAGACCATGGACATATAAAACTTCCATCAGGTGAAATAAGACTAATAAATTTAAATTGCAGAGCAACAATTGGACAAGTTGGAAATATTGAACATGAGATCACATCAAAAGGTAAAGCTGGAAGAAGTAGGTGGCTCGGAATTAGACCAACTACAAGAGGAGTTGTAATGAACCCAGTAGATCATCCTCATGGTGGTGGTGAGGGAAAAGGTAAGGCAGGTAGACCACCAGCTTCTCCTACAGGAGTAAAAGCTATTGGTTATAAAACAAGAAAAAAGAGAAAACCTTCCGGCAAGATGATAATTAGGAAGAGAAAATAAGGAGGGAAATTGTCAAGATCTTTAAAAAAAGGTCCATATATTGATAAGAAGTTATATAAGAAAATTATGAGACTTAATGAGAAAAAAGAGAAGAAAATGATAAAGACATGGGCTAGAAATTCTACCATAATTCCGGAAATGGTTGGTCATACAATTGCTGTTCATAATGGTAGAAGACATATTCCAATTTTTGTAACTGAGAGCATGGTTGGACATAAATTAGGCGAGTTTGCTCCAACAAGAACATTTAAAATACACGGTTATCATAGTGAAAGATCAACAACATTGAAATAGAAATTTTCAAATTAAAAGCTTAAAAAATATTGAATGATTTAGGTATACTTTCTAGACTGAAAATGTCTTGGAAAGTATACGGTATGGGTTATAATAAATTTTTAGTCTTACAAAATCTTAATATACAGGAGAATTATTTGGAAGCAAAAGCGCACTTAAGATATGTGAGGATAAGTCCAAGAAAAGCTAGATTGGTTGTAGATATGATAAGGGGAATGGATACTACACAAGCAAAAGCGGTTTTAAATTTTGTTCCTAAAAAAGCGGCCGGAATAGTAAAAAAGTTACTCGACAGTGCTATTTCGAATGCTGTTGAAAATCATGGTATGAAAGAAGAGAATTTGTATATATCAAAAATATATATTGATCAGGGACCAACCTTAAAGAGGTGGAGACCTAGAGCAAGAGGTAGGGCAGATAGAATTTTAAAAAGAACAAGTCATATAACTATTTATGTTTCTCAAAGAGAGGGGAGTTAATTTGGGACAAAAGGTAAGTCCAGTAGGACTTAGGATAGGAATTAATAGAGATTGGGACACTCACTGGTTTGCAACTAAAGAATATTCCAAGTTTCTTTGTGAGGATGTAGATATAAGAGAGGTATTGATGGATCAGTTAAAAAATGCTGCCATTTCAAGAATTGAGATAGAAAGAACTGCTGGAATAATAACAATAAACATTCATACAGCAAGACCAGGTATTGTAATAGGGAGAAAAGGTGCAAATATAAATGTTTTAAAAAAATCTGTTGAGAAAATAACCGACCATCAGGTTATTATAAATATAATTGAAGTTGATAAACCTGAATTGGATGCAAAATTAGTTGCTGAAAATGTAGCTCAACAAATAGAGGGAAGAGTCTCACATAAAAGGGCGATGAAAAGAGCAATATTTACAACAATAAAAGCGGGAGCAGAAGGAGTGAAAATTTCATGTGCTGGCAGATTAGGTGGGGCAGAGATGGCAAGAAGGGAATGGTATAAAGAGGGAAGAATACCACTACATACATTAAGAGCTGATATCGATTATGCAAAATCTAATGCAATGACAAAATTTGGTGTCATTGGTGTTAAAGTTTGGATAAATAGAGGAGAAATTTTACCGGAAAGTGAGTTAAAAGAGGAGTTAGTCCTCCCCTCTGAGTAGAAATTTTAATCAACTAAGTAAAAATAAATCAGCTGGAAAATCATCGTAATAATTAATTATAAACATTACTAAATTAAGAAATGAATCTATTAAGAAATTATATATTTTAAATCTTTGGGTATACTTTCTCCCTTTCCCTTCATTACACTCGAGGGTCGAGGGCAGGCTTTGAAAATGTCTTCGAAAGTATACCACAAAGTCAAGAATTGAACTTAAATTTAAATATTTAATTTATCATAATTAAGCACTTGTAAATAATGCAGTAATAAAATAGATAAAAAAATTAATAAAAATTTATAGAAGGAGAAGATATGCTACTTCCCAAAAGAGTAAAACATAGAAAGGAATTTAGGGGAAGGTTAAAAGGGAAGTCAATAAGAGGTTCTAAACTAGCCTTTGGTGAGTATGGTCTTCAGGCACTTGAACCATCCTGGATAACAAATAGACAGATCGAGGCTGCAAGAATAGCAATTACACGAGCTTTGAAAAGAGGAGGGAAGGTTTGGATAAATATCTTTCCTCATAAACCAGTTACTAAGAAGCCAGCTGAAACCGGAATGGGAGGCGGAAAAGGCTCTCTTGATAAGTGGGTTGCAGTTGTAAAACCGGGAAGAATTATGTTTGAGTTATCAGGCGTATCTGAAGAATTGGCAAGAGAAGCGATGAGAAGAGCTTCTCATAAACTCCCTATAAAATGTAAATTTGTTTCAATTCATGAAAGAGGAGGCGAGTAATTTGAAAGCAAGTCAATTAAGGGAGTTAAGTTCTGAAGAGATAGATAAGAAATTAGTTGAGGCTAAGCAAAATTTATTTAATCTTAGATTTCAATTGGCGATTGGAAAACTTGAAAATGTAGCAAAAGTTAAAGAGATAAAAAAAGAAATAGCAAGGATACTAACTGTAAAATATGAGAAGGAAAGAGAGATAGTTGATGAGAGCTAGAAGGAAAGTAAGAACAGGTAGAGTTATAAGCGATAAAATGGATAAAACTGTAGTTGTTGAAGTAAAAAGAGCTTTTCGTCATCCAGTCTATAAAAAGGTGGTAAGGAAAATAAAAAAATATTATGTCCATGATGAGGGAAATAAATGTAAAGAGGGCGACTTAGTATCAATTATGGAGACTAGACCAATTAGTAAGACTAAAAGGTGGAGAATATATAGAATAATTAAACAAAAGTAAATGAGGTTATTAAAATGATACAATCAGTCAGCAGATTAAAGGTAGCAGACAATACTGGAGCAAAAGAAATAATGTGCATTAGAGTATTAGGTGGTACTAGGAGAAAATACGCTCGCATAGGGGATGTGATAATTGCCACTGTAAAATCTGCATCTCCAAATGGTGTTATTAAAAAAAGTGAGGTAGTTAAAGCTGTGGTTGTAAGAACCAGAAAGAATTATCGTAGAAAGGATGGTACATATATAAAGTTTGATGAAAATGCTGCTGTTATTATAGATGATCAAAATAACCCAAGAGGAACAAGAATATTTGGACCAGTTGCACGGGAATTAAGGGATAAAAATTATATGAAGATAGTATCTCTATCTCCGGAAGTTATATAGGAGGAAAAGTTGAAAAAACTTAAGATAAAAAAAGGAGATACAGTTATTGTTATAAAAGGTAAAGATGCAAGTAAGCCATTTAAAAGGAGAATTGGAAAGGTTTTAAGAGTTGAACCTGCAAAAAATAGAATTTATGTAGAAGGTAAAAATATTATAAAAAAGCATATGTCACGAAAAAGTGAACAAGAACCTGGTGGAATTATTGAGAGGGAAGGACCAATTCATATAAGTAATGTAATGTTAATTTGCTCTTCTTGTGAAAAACCCACCAGAGTTAAAATACAGATTCTGAATAATAAAGAAAAGGTTAGAATTTGTAAAAGATGTGGAGCACAAATTCCATAGTATTTTTTTATAAATATTAATTATGAACAATTTATTATAAATAATTTGTCAGGAGAAATTCATGTATAAACCAAGATTGAAGAAAAAATTTGAAGAGGAAATCATTCCAGAGATGATGAAGGAATTCTTATATAAGAATAGGATGCAAGTTCCTAAATTTAATAAAATAATTGTTAATATAGGTGTTGGTTCTGCAGTACAGAATCCCAATGATATAGAAGTAGCTATCAATAGCTTAAAAGCTATAACAGGTCAAATGCCGATTATTACAAAAGCAAAGAAATCAATCGCGGGTTTTAAGTTAAGAGCAGGAATGAAGATAGGATGTAAGGTTACATTAAGAGGTAATAGAATGTATGAATTTTTAGATAGACTCTTATCTATTGCTCTACCAAGAACTAGAGACTTCAGAGGAATTTCTCCTAAATCAATGGATGGAAAAGGGAATCTAACTATAGGTGTTGATGAGCAACTTATTTTCCCAGAAGTTGATCCTGATAAAATAAGAAAGACAATGGGAATGGATGTAACTATAGTAACCACAACAAATAATAATGATGAAGGTTTTTCCCTTTTAAAGAGTTTTGGAGTACCTTTTAGAGAAAAATAGAGGACATTAATCGCTTTGGATATACTTTCTCGACTTAAAATGTCTTCGAAAGTATATCACAAAGTTAATATTTAAAAATTTGGAGGTTTTATTGGCAAAAAAATCCATGATTGAAAAAGCAAAAAAGAAACAAAAATTCAAAGTAAGACAGTATAATCGTTGTCATAGATGCGGGAGACCACGAGGATATTTTAGAAAGTTTGGTTTATGTAGGATTTGTCTGAGAGAATTGGCTCATAAAGGACAAATTCCTGGATTAAAAAAAGCCAGTTGGTAATTTAGGGAGGTAGAATGAGTGTATCAGATGTAATTGGTGATATGTTAACTAAGATAAGAAATGCCAGTTCTTCACATCATTTGGTAACGGAGATACCTTCCTCAAAGATGAAAATGGAAATAATAAAGATTCTTTTGGAGGAAGGATATATAAAAGATTATGAAATTGAAAAAAACCCAGTCCAGGACAGAATAAAAATATATTTAAAATATGGTCCAAATAAACAAAGAGTAGTGACAGTTATAAGACGCATTAGTAAACCTGGACTTAGAGTATATGCAAAGAAGGATGAAATACCAAGAGTTTTAGGGGGTTTGGGAATTTCCATTATTTCAACTTCTAATGGTGTTCTAACTGGAAGGAACGCAAGAAAATTAGGAGTTGGTGGTGAAGTAATCTGTTATGTTTGGTAAAAATAGGCTTTTAGTATAGTTACTTGAATAAAAATATCTTCGAGAGTATACCACAAAGCTATTAATATAATATATATCAACATCAATCATAAAAAGGAGATGTAATTTGTCTCGAGTAGGTAAAACGCCCATTGTTTTAGTTGAAAATACTAAAGCTGAAATTGAGGGAAATGAAATAATTGTAAGTGGGCCAAAGGGTGAATTAAAACAAAAACTAAAATCAGGAATCAATATTGATATAACTGATAATGAAATTATAGTAAAAATGGAATCGGATTCGAAATATTATAAGTCCCTTCATGGGTTGTATAGAACATTGATATCAAATATGGTTGAGGGGGTGAGTAAAGGGTATTCAAAAACTCTTGAAATAATTGGTGTTGGTTATAAAGCAGTAAAAAAAGGAAATAAATTAGAATTATACCTTGGATTTTCACATACAGTTACGATGGAAGACCCACCAGGAATTGAAACAGTACTACTTAACCCAACAACAATTGTGGTAAAGGGTATTGATAAACAACTGGTAGGAGAAGTAGCTGCAGAAATAAGAGCGAAGAAACCGCCAGAACCTTACAAGGGAAAAGGGATAAGATATAGAGGAGAGAAAATAAGAAAGAAAGTTGGTAAAGCAGTAATATCAACTGAGTTCTAAGAGCTTTGGGTATGCTTTCTCCGTTCCCCTTTCTCCTTCCCCTTCGTTAAACTCGAGGGGCAAGGATAGGCGTTACACTCGAGGGTAGAGGGCAAGCTTTAAAAATGTCTTTGAAAATATACCACAAAGCCAGGAATTGGACTTAAATTTAAATATATAATTTTAAAATTGTAATTCTAATATTTAATCAGGAATCTGGGAGTAAATACAGTGGTGAAGTTGAAAAAAGTGTTACATAGAGAAAGA
>JAGMBY010000057.1 GCA_023129485.1 Actinomycetes bacterium
TTTATATCTTTTCCTAATTCTCCAGTGGTATAAACATCTTCACAAATCTTTGTTGGTTCTAATACTTCTATAAGATTTGCCCTATATTTGATCTCACTTTTAAGATGAGTTGAAAAATATTTAGGCACATATACATCAACTTTTTTATCAATTCTCAATATCTGAGGAAGACCCCCACAATGATCCCAATGGTAATGCGAAATTACTACAATATCTATCTTTTCAGGATTAAAGCCTAAACAGTTCATATTATTGAGAAGGATATTTCCATCCCATCCAGTATCAAATAATATATTTTTTCCATTTGACTCTATCCAGCAAGAAAAACCCCAACCAGTCCTAAGTTTTGGTAATTCTCTGTATTTATTTGAATCATATAAAATAGTGATCTTCATTTTATAAATTTTTTTCTTTAAAAATTAATCTGAAAGAATTTCTAAACAAAGTATTGGTTTATTAAGTTTTAAACAATCTTATATTATATATTAATTTTCTTTTTTTACTTTTTAATAAATATATCCAATTATATACAATACAATGAAATAAATTGCCCAGTACTATAATAAAAAAAATCCTTATTTTGAATTTTTTCTCAATTTTTTTTATTCATATTACAAAAGTTTTTACATGTAATATTTATTATAAACAAGTCATGTTTTTATTATCAGTATTTTTATAATCAAAAAATTAGTTTTATTTTAAAAATTTTATGTTCTTAATCTTAAAAAAACTTAGTAGTAATAATGAATTCTCTTAACAGTAACCACCTACTTCTTAAAGTTAAATTATGACTTTATGGGTGGTTACTTTTTATTTAGAATTTAATGTTTTAATCTAGTAATAATCTTTAACATTTTGTTATTGTAACAACAATTACTGAGAAGGGTCATTTCTAATTTGGTAAAAACCAGACATTTCTAAATTGGTACTACAATTAATAAAATATATTTGAATTAAAAAAATAATAGAGTTAATATTTATAGATTTAAATAAAAAATAATTAGAATTGGACGGTATTAATGGAAGCTAATAAAAATGTGAATGAGAAAGTAAATAAGATTGACAAACTAAATAATATTAAAAAAAGAATTATGGTGTTTAGTGGTAAAGGTGGTGTTGGGAAAACAACAGTTGCAGTAAATTTGGCTTTTAAATTAGCATTAAATGGTAATAATGTTGGATTGCTTGATGCTGATATTCACGGACCAGATGTTACAATGATGTTGAATGCTGAAAAAACAAAACCAAAAGTAATAAATAAGAAAATAATTCCTCCAACAATTATTAATAACTTAAAAATCATTTCTATAAGCATGTTTCTTCCAGACAAAGATTCAGCAGTAATTTGGAGAGGACCTTTGAAAATGCATTTATTAAAACAATTTACAGAAGATGTTCAGTGGGGTAATCTTGATTATCTGATAGTGGATCTACCTCCCGGAACGGGAGATGAGCCTTTAAGTATTGTACAGTTAATGCAACCAGATGGAGCTGTAATAGTTACAACTCCACAAGATGTTGCACTACTTGATTCAAGAAAAGCTGTAAATTTTGCAAAAAAGGTTAATGTTCCAGTAATTGGTATAATTGAAAACATGTCAGGATTTAAATGCCCTTATTGTGGCAAAGAGATTGATTTATTCAAAGTTGGGGGAGGTAAAAAAGCAGCTGGGGAGTTAGATGTACCATTTCTCGGGAGAATACCAATTGATCCAGAAATTGTAAAATCAGGTGATTCTGGAAATCCTTTTATTTTAAATTCTAATTCGGAAGCATCAAAAGCGTTTAATAAAATTATTAAAAAAATTGAGAGATTCAAATGAAATATATCTATGGACCTGTTCCTTCATGGAGACTCGGTAAATCTTTGGGAGTAGACCCTGTATCAACTGAAAAAAAGACATGCTCATTTGATTGTGTTTACTGTCAACTTGGTCGTACTATAAATCCAATAACTAAGCGAAAGGTATTTATAAAACTTGATGATTTTGTTAAGGAATTAATATTAGCAAAAAAACTACTTAGAGAATCAACATTAGAAAAAGGATTAGATGAAAAGGAATTACCTATTGATTATATTACTTTTTCTGGATTAGCAGAGCCCACATTAGCTGAAAATTTAAGTGAATTAGTTAAAGTAGTTCATCAAAATATGTCTCAACCAGTTGCCATTCTTACTAATTCTTCACTTATGACCAAGGAAGATGTTTTAAGAGACCTTTTATTATTTGATGTTGTTGTAGCTAAAATAGATGCACCTACTGAAATTTTATTTAAAAAAATAAATAGACCTTTTGTAAATTATGGTATAGAAAAAATTATTGAACAAATCAAAATTTTTTCAAAGAATTTCAATGGTAGATTAGAATTGCAGATGATGTTCGTTGATGAGAATAAACATTTTGCTAAAGAGTTGGTAGATATTGCTAAAGAAATAAAACCGTATCGAGTGCAACTTAATACACCGCTAAGACCATGCTCTGTTCCACCCCTTAGTGTGAGTGAAATGGAGCATATTGAAAAAGAGTTCAAAGAATTAAATATTATAAATGTTTATAAGTCTGAAAGACCAAAAGTTGTGATATTAAATGAGAGAGAAACTAGAAGAAGAAGACCTGACCCCTATAAGCTTCTATAATAAATTAATTGTTTTATTATATAAATCTCTAATCTCATTAGATACTTTATTATCTATATATTCAACAACTGGAATACCATTAACTAAAGCTTCAGTAACTATCAGATCAAAAGATATGTTCCCTGCTATATCAATGTTATTCTCTTTACAATATTTTTTTATTTTTTTAGTATTTTTAAGATTTAAATCATACTTATTTATACATACAATTGATCTTACTTTAAAGTGTTTAGCTACCTTATAAACTCTATCTAAATCATGCATTGCAGATAAAGTTGGTTCAGTAACAATCAAAGCCAAATCTACTCCAGTTATAGAGGCAATTATAGGACATGAAATTCCTGGAGGACCATCAATAATAACTAAATTTTTTTTATCTTTTTCTGCCATATGCTTGGCGTAATTTCTAACCATACTTACAAGTTTTCCTGAATTTTCTTCTGCAACATTTAATTTTGCATGCACTAAAGTTCCATATTTTGTTTCAGAAATAAACAATTTTCCAGTTAAATTCTCCCTCATCTCAATTGCATTAACAGGACAGACATGAAAACAAACTCCACAGCCTTCACATGAAATTGGATCTATTATCATTCTATTTATTACATCATTTTCTATAATTTCATCTATAGCTTCAAATCGACATACTTCTACGCATTCCCCACAATTTATACATTCTTCTTCATTAATAAATGCTTTCTTACCACTTTTAAAATCAAAAGTTTGTTTGACTTTTGGTTTTAATAGAAGATGAAGATCTGGAGCATCCACATCACAGTCTGCTATAACTTTAGCATTGGATAAAGCAGCAAAACTTGCAGTAATAATTGTTTTTCCCGTTCCTCCCTTTCCACTTATAACAACTATCTGCTTCATTTAACTAACTCCTTAATCTGGTGATAAAGATTTTTGAAATTCTGCTTTTTCTCTAACTTTTTTACAACTATAGGGATACCTCTTGAATATTCAAATGCAATATCTTTGTCAAAAGGTATTTCCATTAAAATTGGTATATTTAAATTAAGACAATATTGCTCTACTTTCTCATCACCAATATCAGATTGATTGATCACAACACCAAAGGGAATTTCTAATTTCTTTATAAGTTCAACTGCTAATTCTAAATCATACAATCCAAAAGGAGTGGGTTCAGTAACTAATATGCAAAAATCTGATCCTTTAACTGCTTCAATCACAGGACAGGAAGTTCCTGGAGGGACATCAATAATAACAGTTTTATCAGTATTTATATATTTTTTAGCCTCCCTGATCAAGGGAGGTGACATAGGTTCTCCAATATCAAGCTTTCCATCTACAAATAAAATATTATCAGCTTTACCAATCTCCACTATTCCAATCTTATTTCCAGCTTCAGCTATAGCGTTTTCTGGACAGAGCAAACTACACCCACCACAACCATGACAAAGTTCAGAAAACACTAATACTTTCTCTCCTAAAACCGCTATGGCATTAAAAGCACAAATATCAGCACATTTTCCACAATAATTACATTTACTCTCATCTACTTTCGGTATGGGAATATTAACCGTTAATTTTTTTTCAATTTCTGGTTTTAAAAATATATGGGCATTGGGTTCTTCCACATCACAATCAATAAATTGCACATTATCAAGAGATAAAGCTAAATTTGTGGCAACAGTAGTTTTACCCGTTCCACCTTTTCCACTGGCGACTGATATTATCAACTATTGCCTCACTTCTCTATGTAAATTAATAATTATTTTATATCCAATTTTTTAGCTTACTATTAATATTATCAATTATTGCCTTACCATATTTATCCCGCATTTTGGACATTTGATAGAATAACAAGGGGTTCCTACAGTATGAGCAACCTTATTTCCGCAACTTGGACAAACACAGAATCCCGCTGGTCCTGCGCCTGGTCGTGTTCCTCCCATACGACCTCTGCTTCCCCCTCTACCTAAACCCCTCCCTCCACCTATTCCTACTCCCTTACCTGCTCCTTTTCCTGTACTGGAGCCTTTTCCTTTATTTAATGGGTTTCTTTCATTTGGCAAAATTAAAACCTCCCATTTTTCTAAAATCTAATTAATTTTTTTTATAACCCAAATTTTGGTGAAACACTTGGTCCAGGATCTGTTTTTAGAGAACCGGACTTATACTGTTCAACTATATTTTTAACTTTTCCTTTTGCACCTGTTATTACATCAATATTTGCAGACTTAAGAGTATGAAAAGCATTAGGACCACAATTACCAGTTATAACAGTATTAACAGCTTTATTAGAAACAAATTGAGCTGATCTTATGCCTACACCTCCTGTTGCATGAATATTTGGATTCTCTATAGATTCAAAATCCATTGTTTCTGCATCAATGATTATAAAATAAGCGCATCTTCCAAACCTTGAATCAACTTCTGAATTGAGATCTGAACCTTGTGAAGTAATACATATTTTCATAACAATTCCTTTCTAAAAATTTAGTTTCCCTATGTTTTAAAAATTCTATTTAAAATAGGAGATTTGAAATTTAACTAATTCAATGATGTTCTTTATGATCTTCATGATCACATATAGATTTTTCAACACCATATCCTCTTCCCGAGCCCGGAATACAAGAACTTTCGCCAGATTCTAATTTTCCACTGACAAACTTTGAAACTACTTCGTCTATTTCACCAGTTATTCCAATCATTATTTCTATGTCTTTTTCTGCAAACAATCCTTGAGCTCTACGCCCCATACCTCCAGCCAGAATACAACTCACCCCTATTTCCGATAAAAACTGAGGAAGAAATGCTGTTTGGTGACCTGGGTTTTTTATTATCTCTTTACTTAGAATTTTTTTATCTTCAATTTCAATAATTGTAAAATAGGGACATCTTCCAAAATGAGGGGATACAAAATTGCCCTCATCCGTCGAAATAGCTATTTTCAAATCTCTCTCCTTCTAAAATTAATACTTAATCTAATATCAGTATATATTCCTTTTAAAATATTATAGTAAATCTATAATATTTATATTTTCTAACCTGAAGTAGTTATTTTAAAATATACTCATTTTAAAGTTTTTGGGGTAAACAGATTTTATCTCTGTTTACCCCATACTTTAAAAATCTACTTTTCTTTCTTCTCAAGCTTAGACTTCAGAGATTTCATTCTATTTTCTGCATCTTTAAGTGCTTTTTTTAGAGATTCAGTTTGTTCTTTTAGCATTTGTATTTCATCATCCGCGCTTAATTCATATTCATAGGGATAGGCAACTGGTGGATACACTGGGGGATACATCCCACTTGTTCTGAATCTTGCCCGGTATGGTAATCCTGTAGCATGGTACCTGTGTCTGAATCCAAATCCTCTACCCCAACCAACGCCATATCCCATACCCATACCAAACCTTCCCCCTATTGGATTAGCATATCCTGGTACAGAATATCCAGCACAATAACCTAATGCTCTACCAGTCGTTGGTCCAAATCCTGCAGGTCCTGTTCTATCTCCCCTTGGCATAATTTCACCTCCTTTTTTAATATAAAATAGTTCTTTTAATCAACCCATTAACATTTAAGATGATGTAGTTGATTTACATTTATCACATAGACCATAAAAGCCTACATGATGATAATTAATCTTAAAATTGTGTTTTTCAGATAGAACCTTTTCAAGCTTATCAAATAACTTTGTTTCTTCATCTATGTAATCATTGTAATCAATTATTTTTCCGCAATTTAAACAAATTAAATGATGATGGTGTTCACTTTTTTTATCACTTATTAACTCATATCTACTTCGTCCATCACCAAAATCATATCTACTGACCATTTCCATATTAGTTAAAATATCAAGCGTGCGATAAATTGTTGTTAAACCAATCCCTGGATATATTTTATAAACTTCTATATATATATCTTCAGCACTTAAATGTTTTTTAGTTCTACTTAAAACATCTAATATAATCTCTCTTGGTTGTGTCATCTTATAACCAAAATTTCTAAATCTTGCATGACACCACCTTGGTCCTCTTCCCAAAATACAGTCTCCTAAATGATAATGGTTTTCATTTTCAATTAATTATAACATAAATTATCAAAATTGCAAAAATTTTTTTATTATTATCAAAAAAATAAAGCAACCCTTAAAGGTTGCTTTTATAATTTTAACCTTGTTCTTTTTATACTTATTTGTTATAAGATTCCTTGTCACCTTCGGTGGTTCATAATGTCAAATATTATTTATTAATTTGTCGCTATGAACAAAGCAGAATGAAATGAAGAATTTGATTCTAAAAATATTATATTGAGACTTTACATACAAAAATGGAAATTAATAGGAATTAATCCCCTATGACTTCTTTGTATCCTTTTCTTAAGGCTTTTATATTAGCATCTATAATTGAAGCAGAGAATTTTTTTGAAAGTTGTTTTTTTACTGCTTTTTCAATATTCTCAATATTAACAAGTCCAGATACCTTGGAAAAAGCCCCTAGTAAGGGGGTATTAGGCATTACTCTGCCCAACTCTTCTAGAGAAATAGTGTTTGCATCTACAACAAATACTTTTCTTTTCCCAACATCTAACAATTTTCTTATCTCTTCAGGAGACTGGGTTGAATTTATAATAATAGTTCCCTCTGGATCAAGTCCTTCTAAGATGTCTACACTACCAATTAATGATGGGTCTAATACCAATACTATTTTTGGATTTTCAACACGAGAGTGAATTATTACAGGTTCTTCGCTAATTCTTGTGAAGGATTGAACTGGAGCTCCCATTCTTTCTGCTCCATATTCTGGAAAAGCTTGAACATGATAGCCTTCTTCCACTGCTGATTCAGCCAGCATTTTAGAAACAGTAACAGTCCCTTGTCCACCTCTACCATGCCACCTTACTTCAATTAAATCTTTCAAATTTCCTCCTATATAAATTTTTAAATTTATCCTTAATGTATTATTTTAAATATGTTACTTGCTTCATTAGTTGAGTTACTTCTCTCAATATAGATCAATCTTCTCCTTTTCCTTTAATTAAACTTTTAGGAATTCTTACCACAAATTCTTCTGACTCAGTAGCATCATACACTACTTTAGTTTTAGTTGTATAAATAACCTCTCCATCTTTGTTTTTAACTTCTAAATAGTAATCAGGACTTCTATCAAGAAAAAGTTCTTGAAAATCTTCCTTATCATATTTTATCTCAAAATTACCATCTTCATCAGTTGTTACTGATCCTAAAATATCATCGAAGATTAAATCTCTGTCAATTGCTCTAACTTTTAAATTTGGTATTCCCTTCTCAGTTTCCTCTTCTATTACTTTTCCATAAATTTTAAATGCCATATAACTTTAACCTCTTGTTTTTACTTATTCTAAATCTTAAATTTAGTGATTTCTGAATATTAATAAATAAATTTTCAAGTTATATTATTTCTGTTCTTCCCTGGATTGCTTTTCCCAATGTAACTTCATCAGCATATTCCAAATCTCCCCCTACAGGAAGTCCTCTCGCTATCCTAGTTGCTTTAATTCCTAATGGATTTAGTAATTTCGCAATATATATTGCTGTTGCATCACCTTGAACATTGGGATTAGTAGCTACAATTACCTCATTTATTTTACCTTTTTTAATTCTATACAGAAGTTCCCTTATTCTAATATCATCCGGTCCAATATTATCTATTGGTGAAAGTACTCCACCTAAAACATGGTAGAGTCCTTTAAACTGTCTAGACTTTTCTAAGGCTATCACATCCCATGAATTCTCAACTACACAAATTATACTATTGTCTCTTCTTTCATCTCTGCAAATATTACAGATTTCTTCATCTGAAACATTAAAACATATTTTGCACTGTTTAGTTCTTTCTTTTAATCTAACAATTGCATGTGCAAGGCTGATAGCTTCCTTCTTTGGAATTGATAGTATAAAAAAAGTTAATCTCTGTGCAGTCTTTTGACCAATCCCTGGTAATTTCTTTAATTCATTTATAAGGTTTTCAACTGACGTTGAATGATACTTCAAAACTTTCTCCTTTGAATATTCTTATCTTAAAAATTATTATAAAACCAACATATATTTAGAATTAATCTATAGATTCAGCATCAAATTCAGTTTTTAACAACTTAACAATCTCTTCTTCGTTCATTTTTTCCTTCTTTACTACTTTTTTTTCAGATAAAATTTCTTCTTTTTTCTCCTCTCTAATAGTTAAATGAATATTTACTTTTCTACCCAATATTCTTGATATGGTATCCCTTATTTTTTTAAAATGGTCTTCTCTTTCCACTAACTCCTTTTGAAATTTAGCTTCTACTTCAAACTGAATTTCTATCAAATTATCTTTTACCTTTACTGGCATTGCCATAAGTAACAATGCATGTGTGGGTTTATACTTTTCCTTTAATTCATCGAGAACCAGAGGCCACATCTTCTGCACAAGTTCAAAATTAAAATCAGCTGTCTTCTTTCCTACTTTTTTCTTTACCTTGATTCCCTCTTCTATTTCCAATTTTTCCGGTTCATATTCAATCTCTTTTACCTTCTCAGGTTCTAATAATTCCTTCTCCTCTTCTTCAAAAATTTCTTGCACCTCCTCTTGAATCCCTTTCTCATCTTCTAAAATTTCTTTTTCAATTTCCTTATCTTCCTTCTCTTTCTTTCCTCTTAAATATATATCAGCAGATATTGGTTTTTCCTCTAATCTAAGCCTAACTTTATTTTCTAAATCTTTAACTCTCGATAGAAGTCCGGAAATTGTGTCATCTAATGAAAGTCTTGTTGCTTTTATAAGAGCTATTTCCAGCAGTAATTTATTATTAGAAGCCCATCTCATATCCTTATATGTTTGACTAAATAAATCTAATAATCTATGTATCTCCTCTAATTCTATCTGTTTTGATTGTCTTGTAAATATAGCTTTTAAATCCTTGGGAACATGAACTAAACCAGTTGATGCCTTTACATTTTTTGTTATTAATATTGCTCTAAGATGCTCAATTATATCCCCTACCAGCTGTCTTAAATCTCTTCCTAATTGAGATAGCTCATCTACAAGATAAATTAACTCTGCAGTATCCTCCTTTATAATAAGTTTAACAATCTTGAAAAGATTTTTGTAATCTAAAACTCCCAGTAAGGATGCCACATCCTCCTCTTCTATCTTTTTATCAGTATAAGAATGGAGTTGATCTAATATTCCAGTAGCATCTCTTTGACTTCCCTTAGAATGCTTTGCAATTAATGATAGGGCTGAGGGAGTAATTTTAATTTTTTCCTCCTTGGCTATGTATTTTAAGCGCTTTACTATGTCCTCTGATGATATTAAATGCAGATCAAACCTCTGACATCTAGATAATATTGTGGGAAGTATTTTGTTAGGTTGAGTTGTTGCCATCATAAAAATCACATGAGCTGGCGGTTCTTCTAATGTTTTTAAAAGAGCATTAAAAGCCTCTGTTGTTAACATATGAACTTCATCTATTATATAAATCTTTTTTCTAGCCTGAGTTGGAAGATAATTAACTTTTTCTCTCAGATTCCTTATCTCATCAATTCCTCTATTTGAGGCTGCATCTATCTCAAGTACATCTATACAGCTTCCATTTGAAATGCTACTGCAAATATTACACTTATTACAGGGGATAGTTGTTATACCTTCTTCACAATTTAACGCTTTTGCAAATACTCTGGCAATTGATGTTTTTCCAATTCCATGAGGTCCACAAAAAAGATAAGCATGTGAAACTCTGTTTTGAGTAATCGCACTTTTTAAGGTTTTAATTATATGCTTTTGCTCAACAACCTCTTCAAAAGTTTGAGGTCGATACTTATTATATAATGCCTGATAACTCACTAATATTACCTTTCACTTAAAGAATCAATTCAAAAATAAATAAATTTGATTTTTTCATTTTAACACAATTATAAAACAAAAACTGGCTTTGAAAAATATCCTAACTAAAAATGACTATATAATATACAATATGCATTTATAATTTAAAATTAAAATAGCATTAGCAGAAGATAATTCTACAATTAAATATCAATTAAAAATATTCAATTACAAAAATTACTCTAAAGTTTTTATCAAAGAAAATGGATGAAGCAATTAAGGAGTTAAAAAAAGCAATAGAAATATATCCTAAATATAAAGAAGCCTTGGATATTTTAGAAGAATTAGGATTATTAGAAGAACTAAATTTAGAAAAATAAGTAAGGCTAAATTCCAATTAGATACAATATTATTCCAACTAATAATGAAAATATAGTAGTAAATATCTGAACTTTAATTGTATCTTTTACAGAGTAAGACAAAAGTGGAAGTAAACCATGACCATCCTGACTTAAAGATGAAACAAGAAGAACTGAAAATGGAATTAAGCCTTGAGAATATAAGGTGAGAAATACTAAATGTGGACCAGATTCTGGAATTATTCCAATTAATGCAGCTAAAATAATCAAAAATAATCTGTTCTCAGGTAATATGTATTCTAGATCAAAATATTGCATCAAAAAATGAATTATAAGCAAGGTGAAGAAAATCCATAAAAACAGTTTGAGGATATGTTTTTTTAAAATGTGCTCATATACGTGCTCTTTAAAAAAATGTTTTATATTATATTCCTCTGCATGAATCTCAATTGGGCAGGGTTCTGCTCTTTTAAGATTTATTTTACTCGCAATCTTTTCAAATATATAGCCTCCAGCAATCCCAAATACAGCGCAAATTGAGAAAATTAAAATTGCAGTTTTTGGTATTGTAGCTAACATAATAAAAGCCTCATCACCTGCAGTAGAAAGCATAACAGCAGCCAATGCCCCAAAACCTACAAGACCATGAGAATAAAGTGAAACAACTAAAAATGCATCTATACAACCTGGTATTGCTCCAAGTAAAGAAGAACCTATTATTTGATTTCTTGGATCTTTGATAAGTACCTTTTTTATCCTATCTTCAAATTTTATTTGAAACCACTCTATAACAATCATTAAAAAAGTAACTATTCCAACTATTTTTATTGAATCAAGAAAAATTTTCTTAGTTATTTGTACCCAAGTTTTTTGCATTATTGACCTCTACAAATGTAATAGATAAGACCTTACCCCTTACACTTACTATAAGTGTAATAATTCAATACCAGACCCATTAAATTGGTTTAAAATATTTTATGTCAAGTATTGATCCTTCACGTTTTTCCTTTGATTTAAAAACAGCTTTAATATGCATTCCAATTTTTACATCCTTTGGATCTATCTCCCCCAACCAATGAATAAGCCCCCCATCTGTTCCATCAATTTTTACCACAGCAATAATTGTTGGTTCTTCTTTTTTAGTGCCATCTAAATTCTCATGAAGTATTGTAAAAGTGTGAATAGTTCCTTTAGTTCCTACATCAATGTAATTTTCTAATCTAGCAAAACACCTTTCACAATATATCTTAGGAGGAACATATGTAACTTCACATTTCTCACATTTAGTTCCCACAATCTTAGCATTATCTTTGATCTCTCTAAAAAATTTCTCCCCAGCAATACCAGCAGTATATATATAATTAACAGGTATTTTACCCTTCCATGATGTTATATCAATATTTCTATTAATTTTTTCGGTTATTCCCATATTAAATTTACCTCCTACTCCAATTAAAAATATTTAATATTAATTATAATTTAGAGATTGCTTCGGGGCTTCACCCCTCGCAATGACATAATATGTTTTATTCCTCACAACTGATGACATAATATGTTCTATTCTCCTAGCTAATGACATAATATGTTCTATCGCTCGATAATGGGTTTGAAGTATTTTATATCAGTTATTGCACCTATTCTTTCTTCTGGAGATTTCCATACAGCTTTAACTCTCATCCCACTTTTAACATCTTCTGGATCAACCTCTCCTAAGACATGAAGTATTCCCATTCCTTCAGAAGCTCCATCAATTTCTATTACTGCTGGAATAAATGGTTTCTCTCCCTCCTTAATCCTTCTTGCATCCCAATGAACATAACTTATTGAAAATGTATTTATAATCCCTGTATCTTTTACATATACCCACTCATCAGTTGGTCTAAAACACAATTCACAGAACATCCTTGGAGGAATCATTATTCGACCACACTTTTTACATTTTCTAGCAATTATCTTCCCGTTTTTTAACTCCTTAAGATATCTACCAATTGCCACTCCATCATCCCAGGCATATTGAAGACTTGGCTTCCACGAAGTTGTAAGAACCTTTTTCTCTTTTATATCACTGCTTCTAAGAGCTGTTCCCTTAAAATTAAGTTTTTTATTGTTCATCTATAACCTCTCTATTGCTATTCTCTCTGATTTATTAATCAGTTCATTAAAATTAAATTTTTTTATTTATAATTTCTCTATTTGTCTGTGTAAATATTTTTTTAATTTGTAATACTTGACCCTTTATCTTCTCATAACTACAACAGTACCAACCTGCATTAGATCCCCCCAGGCCTGAGCTAGTCCTACTTTTGGCTTTCCTGGAACCTGTCTTTTCCCTGCTTCTTCTCTTAGTTGCCAGAATATCTCACAGATTTTCATTACACCAGATGCAGCTATTGGATTACCAACACCTAAAAGTCCGCCTGATGGACAAATAGGTAAATTTCCATCTCTTGCTGTGACTCCTTCAGCAGTAAGTCTTGGGGCTTCTCCTTTACCACATAAAAGAAGACCTTCCATATGATGAAGTTCTTTGTAATCAAATGGGTCATATGGCTCAGCTACTTGAATTTCTTTATGGGGCTCCTTAATTCCAGCCATCTCATAAGCCATTCTTGCAGCCTTCTCAACATATCTTGGATAACAAAGGTCTCTTGTAGCCCAATAAGCTGTATCAATATTCCAACCAACACCATCTAACCAGACCGGTTTATCAGTTATTTTCTTGGCTATATGTTCTGATGCAAGCACTAAAGCTGCGGCACCATCACTTGTTGGGCTAATATCTAACAAATGTACTGGATCAGCCAATACTTCAGAGTTTAGAACATCATCCACAGTTATCTCTTGTGGAATCTGTGCACAAGGATGGTCCATTGC
Source organism: Actinomycetes bacterium (assembly GCA_023129485.1). Classification (GTDB taxonomy): domain Bacteria; phylum Actinomycetota; class Humimicrobiia; order JAHJRV01; family JAHJRV01; genus JAHJRV01. Next base: position 13,686 of record JAGMBY010000057.1, read on the forward strand.
ATTCTTTTTATTTTTTACAGAAACTAAAGCAATGTCTCTGTGACTAATTCCATAAGTTTCCATATATCTTCTCATCTCAAGAGCAAATATCCAGATTAGATTTGGTTTTAGTGGTTGCTCTGTTGTATGATCAAATATGGTTAAGAATGCTCCTGCTGGATGGGGATAACAACTTGACATTTTCTCTTCTGCTACAACCAAACATATATCAAATAATCCTGAGGTAACTTGAAGCCACCCGTGAATTGCTGTAAATACTCCAGTGCCCCCTCCAACATAAGGTCTCATGATTGGTTTTCTCCATCCACCAGCTCCATCACTTAAATACTCACCCTTCATATGAACACCATCGAAGGCATCAGGAGCAGTTCCTAAAGAAACACAATCTACATCTTTTAAGGTTAATTCACATGAATCAAGAGCCATTTTAGCAGCTTCGTACGCTAATTCCTTTCCAGTTTCTTGAGCTCTTCTTACAAATTTTGTCATTCCTGCTCCAACTATTGCCACTCTCCTTTTTCCCACTTTTTTACACCTCCCGTTAATTACTTAAAATAGATATATATTTTTTTTGAGGATTTATGATAAAATTTAGCAAAATCATCTAATTCCTCCTCTTAATTACCTAAAATGGCAATGACACTTGTAGTAGTAGGAACTCCTCTCCAAGAATGTGCCAAGCCAATATTTGCATTCTTTACTTGCCTTTTTCCAACTTCCCCTCTGAGCTGAAGAACGATTTCTAATGTTTTTTGAGCACCAGAACATTCATAAAGATGGCCAACTCCCAAGCTTCCTCCAGACGGATTTACCGGGAGTTCTCCTCCAATCTCTGTAATTCCATTATCGATCATCTTACCAGCTTCACCCTTGTTACAGAACTTTAAAGCTTCTAAGTGCTGAAGTTCTTTATATGAATATATGTCACTCAATTCCACTACATCAATCTCTTTCTTTGGATTATCTATATCAGCCATTTTATAAGCCATTTCAGCAGCTAATCGAGTAGATGTTGACTCTCCCCAGTCTCTACTTTCTAAACTGAATGTATCTGAACACCACCCAACTCCTCTAATCCATATAGGTTTTCTAGTTAATTTCTTAGCTATCTCTTCTGAAGCCAAGACCATTACAACTGCTCCATCAGAAGCAGGACTAATATCTAAATGGGTTAATGGATATGATATTATCTTTGAATTTAAGACATCTTCAACAGTTATTTTAGCCCCATGTCCAGCATAAGGATTATTTAACGCATTCTTTTTATTTTTAACTACAACTTTTGCACATTGCTCTCTTGTTGTTTTTGTATCATGAAGATATCTATTCATTTCAAGTCCAGCGACAAAATGTGGATTTTCTGCTAATGGACGATTGAAAACTGGATCAAATGCAAATAATTCTAATTCTCCTAAAGTGGTCATATTAGAAGCCTTGCTCATCGCTTGAACAGCAACAATATTAAGCCTTCCGGTAAGTATCATCATATATGCGGTAATTAATGATTGTAAGAAGTCTCCAGCTATAGTATTAACTGGTTTTAAGACTGCTCCTAATTGATCTGGACAATATTCATCAGCAATAGAATATCCTTCAAAAAAATCTTCAGCTGTACTTACAAAACTATCTATATCCTTTCTGGGATCAACTCCTGCTTCCTCATAGGCTTTTGTGGCTGCTTCATAAGTCAGTTCTCGATAAGACAGATCTGGAGTGGTTGACCTGAAGTTTGTATAACCCACACCAACTATAGCAACTTTTTTAATCATCTCTTATCTCTCTTTCTTTTCTTAATCAAAACACCTTTTAAAAATTTGAATTTATGATAAATTTTTATTTCAATCACTCCTTTCAATTAAAAAATTATCATTTTATTATTTATTACATATTAAATGAAATCTTATAGTTTTAGTATCTATTATAATCAAAAAATAATTTAGTTTTTAAATACATTTTGAAAAAATTTAATATATTTTATTTATAATCTATTTTATCTCATGACTCTAAATAAAACTTTCTAAAGTAAGCAAAGTAGAAGAGAATCTTTGTACTTGGAAGTAATGAAATGTCAACTTACTTATTAAAGGTACAATCGTATGTAGCAAATTGTCAGTTAATTGTTCTTGTAGTTCCTCTTCTGAGATTGTATACTTAACATTAAGAATAATAGGTGATAAGGGGGAAAATCAATGGAGCATCAGTGGGGAGAGGTACTTAAAGAGAGATTATCAACCATACTGGATGGTCTTTTAGGAATGGAACTTGGTTTGAGTGCTTACTCTTTAACTGGCTTTGGTATAAAAGATATACAAGATATCATCAAATCACTTATTTATTTTACAATTCTTCTCTTCTAATCTCCAGAGTCTTTTACTATCTCTTAATCTAAATGCTTTTATATGATTTTTTATTATTTTTTATACTTCATCAACTGTAATTTTTAATATATTTACTATGTTTTATATAAGAAATGACAAGATTTTGATTTATTGTGAATTCTTATTTGATTTGATCTTCTCTAAAGCTTTTTCTGCAGCTTTTTGAACATTGTCATTTTTATCGTTTAAGCTTTGAGTAAGTGGCTCTATTACTCTATATATAACATTTAAATCTTCATCTCCCAAAGATTTAATGCATATTTGAGGTCCCCAAGTGGATTATCAGCTCATTATCCTTGCGGAATATATTGGCATATTCTTGGTTTGAGAACTGTAGGACTGTTTCACCAGGCTTTTTGCTTTTTAAAATCTTAACACCAGTTCTAGCTAACTTAGTGTGAAATATCAACCTAAAGGGTAAAAGCATTAACCACATTATTAGATAAGCAATACCCATAAATAATAAACCACCCGCTCCTATAATAAACCAGCTTTGTACTCTGAGGAGTTCTAGCCAACTTTTCTCAACTATTGTATATATAATATAAACAACTGCTCCAAATACCCCAATAATTAATGAAATCATAAATAAATTGTCTTTCTATTTACTTAGACGTTGTACTTTGTAAAAACAGTTATCACAGTATGGAATATTTGAAATGTTCCCAGGATCAATAACCATTCTGTCCTCCTTCGTAGAATCTTTTAAACATAGAACACAGAACTCTGGCCAAGACAATTTTTTAGAGGCACTGACTTTAATAATGTCTTTAGGCATTTTTCGAAACCCCCCTTTACTTCGCCAGTACATCAGCCATATCATAGAAGGTTATATCCAACTCCTTACGTCGCTCAGTTACCCGCTCCAAGCTGGTTGTCTCGATTTTGTTACCTATCAACCCAACTATCACACCGCTGACTCCCTGAGCAAGCTTCTGTACAGCTGATGCACCCAAGCGGGTAGCTAGGAGCCTGTCGAAGGCACTAGGTGACCCTCCCCTCTGGACATGGCCTAAGATGGTTGTGCGTACCTCAAAACCAACCTCCTCCTTCTGAAGGTAAGCAGCCACTTCTAAGGTTTTACACTTAGCTCCCTCCGCGATAACGACTAGAGCGTGGGCTTTGCCCTTTATGTAGGCCTGTTTCAAAATCTTGGCCACCTCCTCCATAGCTATTTTCTTTTCTGGGATCAGGACGACCTCAGCTCCGCCAGCTATCGCAGCCATCAAAGCAAGATATCCGTAATTCCGTCCCATCACCTCTACTAGGAAAGCCCGTCCGTGCGAGGAGCCGGTCTCTTTTATTTTGTCAATAGCATCAAGCGCAGTGTTGAGGGCTGTGTCAGTGCCGATGGACATGTCGGTGCCACAGATGTCGTTGTCAATGCTGGCTGGCACACCCACTACAGGAAAGCCCATCTTGTGGAGCTCTAAAGCGCCCTTCAGAGAGCCACCACCGCCAATGACCACCAATCCCTCGATTCCGTACTCGTTTAGCTTTCGCAGCGCTCTACGTCCCCCCTGCGTCGTTTTGAATTCCTCACATCTCGCTGTTTGTAAGATGGTGCCAGCTCTTTGGATTATCCCGCCCACGGAGCGTGCACCCATGGGTTCCATCTCACCAGCTATGAGCCCATTATACCCATGTTTAATGCCCATGATCTCCAGCCCAAGACCAAGGCCTGTCCTCACTACTGCCCTTATGCAGGCATTCATTCCAGGGCTATCTCCGCCGCTGGTCAACACCCCAATGCGCTTCATAATACTTTCCTCATTAATTGTTATTCATTACCAATTATCAGAATTATATACCAAAACGATGAGGGAGATGAATTCCCCTTTTCAGCGAAAGCTATTATAATATCTAATGGTTTGTAAATTAGCTAAACGAGATAAATGCACATCGACATCACAGGAGCTAGAGGACAGTAGGGGAGGTTCTTGCAGTAAGCTTTGAAGGAGAGAATCTTCCCTCTAAACCGCACCAATTATGACATTGCAGGGTTGCTGGTAGTCACTTTTCAATCCCTTTTTATTCATGTCAATTATTTCTACAATAGTGCTTGGGTATGTCTATCTATCTAGCCAATCGTACCAGTCGGCGATTTTAAAGTCGTCAGGTCTATCAAAACCCTTAACATATGGTTTTATATCTAAGACTATAGATTCATTAATAGCATCCAAACCCTCAACATACAATACATTTTTTTTAATCTTAACTAACTTTACCAATCTTAAAGCTATTGGATTCGGTCTATACTGGCTTCTTGAAGCAAAAACGCCCACTTTAGGTAGGTCTTTCTTAGATGGTGGTCCCGGGTGTGTTGTTAATTCAACCTTGTTTACTTTATCTAAAAAATAAATCACAAAAATATGTGAGAATTTTTCTAAACCCTTAATACCCTCAGCGTATTTTTCCTCAATCACAATTTTAGAGTTTTTCGTTGTGTTTAAACCTTTCTCACATGCAAAAATTAATTCCTTAGGACTTATTAAATCTGATACAACAAATCCAATTGGTTCAAAATATATTCTATTCATAATCACTTTTAATTCTTAATACTTATTAAATTTTTTCTTTCTTAGTGGCACACTCAGATATTTCACTTAACTCGTTTTTATAAGAACTGTAGGTCAATTATTTCTACTATTCTTTGTTAACAGGATACCAAAATGCAAGAGAAGTTTCAATCCCTTTTTATTCAGGTCAATTATATCTACTTAAATATAAGTGAAGCAATAGCTTCAATGACTGTTATGATTAAATCTATTTATACCTTTCTATTTTAATCCCTATTTATTCTATTTAATTATTTCTACATCATCTTACTTAATCCCTTCTATTAAGTAAGAAGATTAGATCACAATAGCTCAATATTCAGATCAATTTTTTATCCATAGTCCAAGTCCAGCTTCTTTTGCCTTTCTTTGCAATTTTAATAGAAGATCATCATATTTCACATCTGGGGGATAGGATTTTGCATAAGCATAACCAAGTCTGACCATTTCAGCATTAATCATTAAATCTCCGACATATACATAACGTAGTAGTCTACCATGTTTGTCTGTTTCTGAGATATTCTTTTCTAATTTAACTATCTTTCCCATTACCAACTCTTTATTCTTCTCAAAAGCTTCCTTACTCATGAACTTTGCAGGTTTCTCTGAGTTATCCATTTCAGGAGCATCTATTCCAATATATCGGACTTTGTATTCCCTTCCTTCTATTTTTACAATAATAGTATCTCCATCAATCACATTTATGACATTAGCACTAACTCTTTCAGTATTATAACTTTCTAAAGATATTCCTAAATCTCCACTGATAATATCTTTCAGCCATCTAAATAATTCCTTTATTCTAGATAGTGAATTTTTTAATATTGTTACTAATTCTTTTAATTTAGTAGTTAAAAAATCTAAATCAATATCACTTAATTTAGAAATTAGAATATCCAATCCAATGAAATAGTGAAGGATAAATAATAAAATAGTTAGAATAACTAAAAATTTTAATATACCAGATAGTCTCATATTTAATCCCTATATCATATAAATATTATTATTAAAGATGTTATTAATAATTAAGTATTAATAACTTTATCAAATAAAAATCTCATTTAATATTCTAGATCTCTTTTTATTCAGGTCAAGTATTTCTACTCTTCTGATTTTATTAAGATGACAATCAATAAAACTAAAGGGCTTAAAGCCAAAAGTCTAATAATGGAATTGATCTTCCTCTAACCTTCATAGAGCTAAGAAGTAAGCAAGGGGGATAATCAAAATATTATTTTCCTTATCAAAATAGAGTATGTCTCTACTCAAAAGAACTCCACCTTTTACTTTTTTCAAACTTTTCTTATTTTTAGAGACAATCTTACCCTGATACTTTATTTCTAAATGGAGTTCTGGCTTTTTATCACCAAACCCAATAAAATCGATTTCACCACCATTTCTCCAGAATGCATTGAGGGGAAACTTCCGTTTCAAACAAGAAATCACAATGCTTTCTACCAACTTTGCTTTATTATCAGGATTTTCTAGCCAACGGGAAGCATAATCGAATGGTCGAAAACTACCTGCACACCAACTATTAAGTGTATGGAAAATAAATGGGTCAATAAAATAAACCTTCCTTCTCTTTCGAAAAGAGATCGTCAAATATTATCTTTCCAAATTGATTATATATTTTAGCAGGAACATCTCTCACTATTACGACTCCGAATCCTAAATCAACACTATAGATGCTAATTTCTTGTTTTTTTTCTTTACATAATATATTTTAATACATTTTTATACAGGTCAAGTATTTCTGCTTGTTACCCATTTCAATAATTTCTAAAAATCTTGCGAAAATGGAATCCGTAAATGGCAAAGGTTACTGCCAGTGGAAAAAGTTGGGGACGCTTAAACAAAGACCAGAAAAGGAGTTTCCAATAATAAATCCTTCCTTTTCCTCTTATGCCCAAAAGCCATATAGATTTAAGGAATGCATTAAGATAGCAAAGATGAAATTGATATTTCTTTTTTTGCAAAGGCTCAAAATTTCTTAAAAGTGTCAAGATCCGTTCATAATAATACTTAGGGGAATAGATTGTGCGGAGAACTCTTTTGTAGCCGTTGATAAGCACTTCATAGTTCATTTTGGGAATAAAGTTGATTGAAAGGTCTGTGTTGTCACCCGAAACATCCTTCAATAATCTATCCTCTTTTACAAGACGCTGGTAGAGTTTTGTACCACGAGGAGCATTTAATAAACCAACCATGGCTGTGACAATTCCACTTTTTTGAATAAATTCAATTAACCTTTCAAAAATTGATGGTGGATCACTATCGAAGCCCACAATAAATCCTCCTTGAACTTGCAAACCAAACCTTTGAATTTTCTTGACGCAAGCTATTAGATCACGATTTATATTTTGAAACTTCCCGCATTCAGCTAAGCTCTCTTCATTAGGAGTTTCAATACCAACAAATACTGCGTTAAACCCTGCCTGAACCATCAACTGAATAAGTTCCTCGTCATCGGAGAGATTTATTGAGGTTTGTGTGGTAAAGGAGAAAGGGTGTTTTCTTTTCTTCATCCAGTCAATCATAGCTGGTAGAACTTCCTTTTTTAGCTCTCTCTTATTTCCAATAAAGTTATCATCAACAATAAATACTCCACTCCTCCAGCCCCGTAAATATAGGTTCTCTAATTCTGCTAATATCTGGTCTTTGGTCTTTAATCTCATCTTATGTCCAAAGAGGAAGGTAACATCACAGAAAGCACAATTGAAGGGACACCCTCGAGAATATTGGATACACTTAGTGACATA
>JAGMBY010000058.1 GCA_023129485.1 Actinomycetes bacterium
GTATATGCAATGCTTTTACTTCCATATTTTTTTGCATTTTCAACTATTGACTCTGGGGAAGCTTCATTACCCATTATTAGATGTTCATCTCTTACCATCTGTGAAATTTCCCAATTTTGACAAAATTGGCATTTGAAATTGCATCCTACAGTAGCTATAGAATAAGCAGTAGTTCCTGGATAAAAATTAAATAAAGGCTTCTTTTCTATTGGATCAACATGTTGGGAAATTGTTCTGCCATAAACTAATGTATATAAAGTTCCATCTCTATTTTCTCTGACAAGGCATATACCTTTTTTTCCTTCATTTATTTTGCATCGATGAGCACATAAATTACATTGAACCTTTTTATCACCAATTTTTTCATAGAGCATAGCTTCTTTCACTAAAATTCACCTCGATATAAAAATTGAAATTTAAAAATTTCAAATTTCTATATAAAACAAAGATAATAAAAAATAATAATAGATAATTTGATTTTTTTAGTTTCAAGTATAAAGTAAGACTTCAAATATTGATTTTTTATTTCATTATCTATTTTATATCATAATTGTTTTGTCAGAATAGTTTTATAAAGTATAAATAAAAATCTACTATACTACCACACATATTAATAGTAGGAATTATATACGAGTCAAAGTAGAAAAGTAATTATTTTAGGGGGATTAAAAGTCATTTTATTTTTAATTTAATAATTATGTTTATATAATATAATTAACCTAAAAATCACCATATCAAATTATGATGTGATATTTAACCTAAAATTATCATATTTAATTAAAATTAGAAATTTTTAAAAATCTAAAACTAAATGTCTTTAAATATCATACGAATTGTTATAAATTTGACAAATTTATTAAAAATTGGGATTGATTCTAAAAATTTTAGTTGTTTATGTTTTAAATATTCATTAATGATATCTTAATGTACGAGGAGGTTAACATGGAAAGAAAAAAAGTGACAGTGAATGACCTATTAGAAATGAAAAGAAGAGGAGAAAAAATTGCAATGGTAACAGCTTATGATTATCATACAGCTGTTTTTGCTGATAGAGCTGGAATGGATGTTGTTTTAATAGGGGATAGTTTAGGTATGACCATGCTTGGTTATGAAACTACTCTTCCAGTTACAATGGATGAGATGATAATATTCTCAAAGGCTGTGATTAGGGGATGTAAAAGACCTTTAGTAATTGGTGATATGCCTTACATGACTTATCAGGTTTCAACTGAGGATGCAATGAGAAATGCTGGAAGATTCATGAGTGAAGCAGGAACAGATGCAATTAAATTAGAAGGCGGTAAACATATGGCAGAGACAGTAGAAGCCTTAGTTAAAGTTGGAATCCCTGTTATGGGACATATAGGTCTTACTCCACAAAGTATGGCAATGTTAGGAGGATTTAAGGTTCAAGGAAGAACTGCTCAAGCAGCATTAGACCTTTTAGATGATGCGATTGCATTAGAAAATGCTGGGGCATTCTTTATTCTTTTAGAGCTTGTTCCAGCAGAAATTAGCAAGGTAATATCAGAAAGATTAACAATTCCTACTGTGAGTATTGGAAGTGGACCAGATTGTGATGGTCAATTGTTAATATTTCATGATCTTGTTGGAATATTTGAAGCTTTTACACCAAAGCATGTTAAAAAGTATGCGAATCTATCAGAACAAATTCAAAATGCTTTTAAGGATTATATAAATGATGTTAAGGAAGTTAATTTCCCAACAGCTGAACATTCTTTCAAAATCTCAGAGGAAGAAAAGACTATGTTTTATGAAATATTAAGTAAAAAAGAATCCTAAAAATAGTTTAATTTAGTTTTTAATAGATTAATATTTTAAAAAAAAATAATAACGCTAATCCAATTTATTTATTGATTATTATTTATAATATTTAATATTTTTAAAATTTTTTAAAAGAAAAGGTCAATTGATGGAAAAAGTTAAAAAAGCAATAGAAAAAACAGGTATTCCTGGAAGAGATATTTACGAAATTCCTAACTCTGATAAAACCTTTCCAGATGGAGCACATTATCGAATGGAAATATCTGGTGTTGAAAGACCTTCTACACTGGAAGCATTAATTGATGAAGTAAATAAGAGAAACATACCTGTTCATAGACTTATTTCAACAGTAATGGGTTCAACTCTATTAGATAAGAAAGAATTAAAATCATTTGCCAAAATGGCTTCTGATGCCGAAATGGAGGTTATTATCACTCCGGGACCAAGAGCATTCTGGGATTTAGGAAAACAGATAGCTACTCCAGAAGGTGCACTTTCAGGTTTAAGAGTTAGAGGTTCAGATAATCTTAATTTATTAGTTTCAGATATCATGAGATGTATTAATATAGGATTTAGGGGTTTTTTAGTATGGGATGAAGGAGTTCTATATTTACTTAATAAGATGAGAGAGAATGGAGATATTCCATCTGATGTGGTATTTAAAGTTTCCATTTATGCTGGTCATGCTAATGCAGCTGGTGCAAAGGTTTTGGAAAGTTTAGGAGCAGACACATTTAACCCAGTTGGGGATTTAACACTACCTATGCTTGCTTCTATTAGGAAAGCAGCAGATATTCCAATGGATATACATGTTCTTCTATTTGATTCTATGGGTGGCTTTAATAGGATGTGGGAGACACCAGAATTGGCCAGGATATGTTCTCCATGTTATTTCAAGATTGAGCCAGGTGCATCTGTTGGTAGTTTGTATAAACCCTGGGTATCTGAAGGACTTTTAGCAAACATAGTACGTGAAAAGGTTAAATATGCTCAGATAATGAAGGAAATGATAGATGAAAATCAACCGCAATTAAAACTCTCAGAAATTGGTCCAGAAGATTTAGCTATACCAAAAATTTAATTATTAAGTTTTGGGAAAGTATGAAATTAATTCATTTTAAAAAAATATCAAAAATTATTAAATTTCTATTTTGTGTATTTTTGTGTTTCATCCTTTTAGTTTCCCCAATTTTTGTATATTCAATAAATATCAGTCATGTTTATTTAAAAGATGTAACCTTTTTTAAAAAAATCTATACAGATAATTTAGGATATGCAGATAATGCGGGAAGTAAATACACCTATCAAGATTCTCAAGATTATGAACTGCTTAATGACTCATTTATTTCTCCAATTGATGTTGATAAAAACTTAGTTTATAAAAAACTTTATATTTCAGGTCATAACTACTATAAATCAGAAAATTATTTGAGAGCTGATAGTTGTTTTTCTCGAGTTTCAGAAAGTTCTTATATCTTAGCTGATTATGCATTATATTATCTTGCTAAGAGTAATCATGAAATGGGAGATTATTCATCTGCAATTAAATACTATTATGAGTATAAAAATAAATATCCAGATGGATATTGGAAAGAAAAAATAGAACTCGAAAAAGCAAATTGTTTTCATAAATTAGGTGAGTTTCTTAAAATGGAGGAGGTTCTCAGGGATTTTATAAGAAATTTTTCTTCATCAGGATTAATTTCAGATGCAATGTTTCAACTCTCCCTCTGCTTGGAGGAACAAAAAAAGTGGGGGGATGCTGCAGAAAATTATTATCAGATATGGTTAAATCACCCATTGTCAGAGTGGGCAAATAAATCTAAAGAAAAATTTACAAAAATAATAGAGATACATCATTTGGAATTAAAACCACCTAATTTAATCTTATTACACCAAAGAGCAAAAAAATTGATTAAAGCATATCTTTTTAATGCTGCTCTTTCAGACCTTTTAAAGTTGGAAGAGAAAGCAAATCTTGAAGGAAATACCGAATTGGTTTCAAAGGTGAAGTTGGATATCGCCATATGTAATTTTAGAATAAGAGAATATAAAAAGGCTGTTTCTATTCTATCTGAATTATTAAATAGTGATATTTCTTCTGGTCTGGAGAAAGAAGCATTATTCTGGTTAGCTAAAAGTCATACTTATTTAGGTAATAGCCAAAACGCAATCAAATACTACTCGCTACTTGTTGAAAAATACCCATATAGTGATCTTGCTCCTGAAAGCTTGGAAAATATAGCTAAGATATGGGAAAACAAAAATTATATTGAAAAGGCAATGGATACTTACGAGAAGATTATTACAAAGTATCCATATACCACATTTGCAAAGAGAGCATTATGGAATACTGGGTGGATTTCTTATAAGAATATGGAATATTCAAGAGCATTGGAAAAGTTTGATAAATTAGCGAAAATCAGCAAGAATTCATCTTTTTTTGGAAAGTCGTTATACTGGAAATCTAAAACTTTGGAAAAATTGAATGAGAATGACTTAGCAATATTGTCCTATAGAGATATTGTAAATAAGAATCCATACGATTTTTATAAGATAATGGCAATGGCCAGGTTAGAGGAAATTGACCCAGATTGGACTTTAGACTTGGAAGCAAAGGATTTTGGGAATAAAGATTTGGAAGACAAAAATTATAATGAGCATTATAAGAAAGCTAAAGAACTTTTTACACTCGATTTTTATGAAGATGCAATGAATGAGTTAGAGATAGTAGAAAAAGAAGAACATAATAATAAGAAATTGATGCTTGAGATTAGCAATCTATTTTTTAAAACTGGTAATTACCATAACTCAATAAAAATAGCAGTTAATTATTTGAATGAGTTATTAAGCGATGAACCTCAAGGAGAGGTTAAGAATATCTGGAAACAATTTTATCCGAGAGGATATCATAATTTTGTAGAAATTTGGTCAGAAGATAGAGATATTAATCCTTTTTTAATTTATTCTGTGATTAGGGAAGAAAGTCATTTTAACCCTTTCGCTCTTTCAATATCTAATGCTAGAGGTTTAATGCAGATAATTCCATCAACCGGTAAGTGGATTGCTGAAAAAATTGGTTTTCAGAATTTTTATACAGAGAGAATGTGGGATATAGAGACAAATATTAAAATGGGGTCATGGTATTTAAGATTCTTACTTGATTATTTTGGTGGAAGACAGATGCTCGCTGTAGCAGGTTACAATGCAGGACAGGGAGCAGTCGAAAAATGGTTGAAAAAAACTGAATATAAAGAACCAGATTTTTTCATTGAAGATATCTTGTATGAACAGACAAGAGAATATGTTAAAAAAGTTTTTAAAGATTATGTTATATATCATCAGATATATAGTAGAGATGATTTAAGTATATCTACATTAGTTAATAACTTTATGAAATAAAAAAAGATTTTTACTCTAATTAAAAGATGTTGAAAACTTCATATATATTTATATTTTAAAATGTAGGGCAAGGCTTTAGCCTTGCATTGAAAAGCAACCCTAAAGGGTTGCCCTACACAAAATCTTATGAGAATAATATGATAAGCATTAAAATTGCAAATATTTTTGAAGATATAGCATATATGCTGGAAATAAAAGGAGATAACCCTTTTAGAATAAGAGCGTATAGAAAAGCTGCTCGGAATATTCGAACTTTAGCAGAAGATCTTGAAAAATTCGCTGATGAGGGAAGATTGGATCAAATTCCTGGTATTGGAAGTGGAACGAAAGAGAAAATTTATGAGATTTTAGATACAGGTCGACTTCAGTTCTATGAAAAACTGAAGAATGAGATTCCACCAAGCTTAGTAAAATTACTTTCAATTCCAGGTGTTGGACCTAAGTTGGCTAAGAGATTCTATGAAGAATTGGATATTAGAGATATTGAGCATTTAGAAAAAATGGCAAAGGAACATCGTTTGGCTGGATTACCAGGAATAAAGGAAAAAACTGAACAGAACATCATAAAAGGGATTGAAATGGTAAAGAGAGGATTAGAGCGAATGACTCTGGGTGTTGCCTTGTCAACTGCAAATGAAATTGTTAATAAGTTAAGTAAGCTTTCTGAGGTTAAAAGAATAAGCACAGCAGGAAGTCTTAGACGAAGAAAAGAAACTATTGGTGATATAGATATTTTAACTACTTCCTCTAATTCTAAGAAAGTAATGGATACTTTTATAAGCTTGCCATTAGTTGAGAGGGTTTTAGTTTGTGGTGATACTAAAAGCTCAATAATAACTTATGACGGTATACACGTAGATTTAAGAGTTGTTGAGCCTGAAAGTTATGGATCAGCATTGGCTTATTTTACGGGTTCTAAAGCACACAATATTCGAATCAGGGAAATAGCCATGAAAAATAGTCTCAAAATAAATGAATATGGAGTATTTGATGAAAAAACTGGTATGAAAATTGCTGGTGAAAATGAGGAAGAAATTTATCAGATTATTGACTTGCCATTTATAGTTCCTGAACTTCGTGAGGATAGGGGAGAAATAGAAGCTGCAAAGCAAAACAGATTACCCGGTTTAGTTAAACTCTCACAAATAAAAGGTGATCTACACATACATACAATTTGGAGTGATGGCGGAAACAGTATTGAGGAAATGCTAAAAGCTGCACAAGAAATCGGATATAAATATCTTGCTATATGTGATCATTCTCAAACTTTGAAAGTTGCTGGTGGTTTATCTGAAGATAAATTATCAGAGCAAATAGAAAAGATAAAAGAATTAAATAGTAAATATAAAGATTTTGATATTTTAGCAGGAAGTGAGGTTGATATAAAAGCAGATGGCTCTTTGGATTATCCAGATGAGTTATTAGAGAAGTTAGATATAGTAGTTGCTGCAATTCATACAAGACTTAAGATGCCAAGACATGAAATGACAAGAAGAATAATAAAAGCTATTCAGAATCCCTATGTAAATATATTAGCTCATCCTACAGGTAGATTGTTAGGTGTGAGAGATGCATATGAAATAGATCTTGATGAAATATTAAAAGTTGCTAAAAGAAATAATGTAGCATTAGAAATTAATGCTTTTCCTGAAAGATTGGATTTAAATGATATAAATTGTAAGAGAGCAAAAGATTATGGGGTATTAATATCAATAAATACTGATAGCCATATAACTAATCAACTAAATTATATGACTTTAGGTGTATCAGTAGCACGTAGGGGATGGTTAGAACCAGAAAATATAATTAACACTAAACATATAGAAGAGATTCTTAGTTTCTTTAAAGGATAATATGAAGTAGAGTTTGAAAGTTACTCAGCAATCTCAACATTTAAATAGATTAGACTTTATTCTTT
>JAGMBY010000059.1 GCA_023129485.1 Actinomycetes bacterium
TAAATTTTCAAAGAATAAAATACTAAAAGTGTTAACCCAACTTGTTAACAATACATATAAATTAATAACAGTATTATAAGTAAAAAATATTTATTAACATAGGTTTTTAAAATGAATGAAAACATAGAAAGAGGTGAAAATTGATGAAAACCTTATTTAAAAGATTAAGAAAAGAAGAAGGGGTAACTACAGTTGAGTATGCACTACTTATTGCAGCTGTTGTAGTTATTGTGGGTATACTTATTGCAGTAGCAAAAGAAAAACTTCCGGAGATTCTTAAAGCAATATTTGCAAAACTAATAGCTTCTATATAGGTCAAGATATTATCCAGGCTCATAGTTGTCGAACTTCAAAGTTGCTCTCTCTCGATGGAGGAGGGCAAAAAGTAGCATAAATAATATATTTTATGAATATATTATTTAGAGAATTAATATTTTCTTGTAAGAGATAATAGAAAGTAAAATCACTTTAAAAGTAGTGACTAATTATAAGTTTACACGGGCTATTTAAGAGATGGGTTTACAATTTTATTTCAAATTGGGTAAGTTAATGAGAAGTATTTCAACATCGCTAAGAAAAGAGGAAGGTCAATCAGCAACTGAATTTGCCTTAGTACTACCTTTAATTTTAATAGTAATATTAGTTATCATACAAATGGGAATTGTAGTAAATGCGCAGTTGATTATTACTCATGCAGCAAGAGAAGGAGCAAGGGATGGCTCAGTAACAAATAGTAATATGAAGATTAGAGAATCCATAATAAATTCAGCAGGAACTCTTGATAAAAATAGTATGAATATATCTATTAAGCCTTCCTCTGGTAGAAAAATTGGTGACTATATAACGGTAACTATTGAGTATAATCCCCCTATAGTTTTTCCTGGAATAGAATTAGTTTTTCCTGATAGTATTAGTCTCAAATCGTCAGCAACAATGAGGATTGAAAAGGAATAAAAATGTTTAGTTCTCAAATAGGAAATTTAACAATATTGAGCATAGCAGTAGCTATGATTTTGATATTATTTACTCCATTTATTATTGATGTTGCTATTCTTTTAAAAACGAGAGCCGATGCAAAATCAGCTGCAGATGCGGCTTCTTTAGCAGCAGCTCAGGAAATTCTGTTTTTAGAGAATGGGGAAGATGTGGCAAGAGCTGTAGCAGAGATGAATAATACAAAATTCATATCTTATTCTGTTAAAAACAATGAGACTGTAGTAACTGTTTCTAAAACTGCAAATTTAATATTTATTGATAATTTTATAAAAAATTCCATTGAGATAAAAGCCACATCCAGTTCTGAAACAAGATTCCCATGGGAAGAGGGATAAATTATCTTTAGTATTTAATTTAATGAGTTAAAATTTACATAAAAATGTGTAATAATTATTTAAAATTTAAATAGTTTATAAATTTAAACAATTCATAAATTGAAAATTTATATCTTATATTAATAAATAATTTTTCTGATAGAAATTTTATGCTATAATTTTTGCTCATTTGTAAAATCCTGTCCCTTTCTGGGATCATTAGTCCAAAGGAGGTAATTTATGGCAAGATACGAAATGATGATGATCACTGATTCTGGTCTTGGTGATAAAAAGCAAGAGGAACTCATTTCTAAGGTACAAGATATAATATCAAAATATAATGCTGAACTTTATGATATTGAAAGATTGGGTGAGAGAAAATTAGCTTATCCAATAGAGGGTTACGACATAGGCACTTACTATGTATTTTATTTTTCAGGTCTTGTAGATTTAATTGAAGAATTAAGAAGAGTGCTCAAAATAACAGAAGGGATAATAAGATTCAGAATTTTCAGAAGAAGAGATTTGGAGAAAATAGGGTAATACTCTTATAAATAGATGATAAATATCATCAAAATTTAAGAACAAAATGTTGTTATAATGTTAAATAGTTTTATTGGGAAATAAAAAATTCTTTTAAAATAAAATTTTTATAAAAAAATTAAAATAATATAAATTTTTACATTTTGAGGGGAAAGATGGCAAACGTAAATAATATTACAATACTTGGTAATTTAACAAGAGACCCAGAATTAAGATTTACTCCTAGTGGAAGTCCAGTTGTAAATTTTGGTGTAGCAGTAAATAGAAGATGGCAAAACAGTTTGGGGGAATGGCAGGAAGAAACAAGCTATGTTGATGTAGTTGCATGGAGGGGTTTAGCAGAAAATTGTGCAGAGTCTCTGAAAAAAGGAGATAGAGTAATTATTAATGGAAGACTTCAAATGAGAAGTTGGGAGACAGTCGATGGTCAAACAAGAAATAAAATAGAAATTGTGGCGAGAGTTGTAGCTCCAAGCCTTGAATGGGCTACAGCTGCGATAACAAAAAATATCAAAGGTGAAACAGGTCCTACTGAGGAGTTTAAGGAGGAACCAACTGAAGTAGATGATATACCATTTTAGTATTAGAAATTAAATAAATAATAAAGAAATATTCAATTAATAATAAAACTGTATTTATCAAGTTAAACAACAGTTATTGTGGAGGAGAGTAATGCCAAAAACGAGATATCCAATAAGGCGGAGAAAAAGGTACTGTTTTTTCTGTAAAAATAAGATAAATTATATAGATTACAAAGAAATTGATTTGTTAAAAAGATTCATTTCAGATAGGGGTAAAATAAGACCTAGAAGAATAACAGGTCTTTGTGTTCAACACCAATCAGATCTGGCAAAAGCTATCAAGAGAGCAAGAGAAGTCGCATTAATTTCATATACCTCAAGATAGTTTTATAGAAAATAGAAATTATTATAAAAATCATTTTTTATAAAAATTACGATTTTAGCTAGCTCTGAGTATATTTCCGTGTTTAATATTACTATCAAAATATAAAAAAAACTGTTAATAAGAGGTGTAATGGGAGGCAGGATTGAAAATAATTCTTAAAGAAACTATAGAGAATTTGGGGAGATCTGGTGATATTGTTAATGTGAAGGATGGCTATGCTCGAAACTACTTAATTCCCAAGAAACTTGCCATTACGGCTACTAAGGGAAATTTAAAACAAATAGATACTATTAGAAAGAAAGGCCTTGAAAAAGAGGCCAAGGACAGAGCTCATGCTCAATCACAGGCAGAGATTTTAAATAAACTTATTTTAATGATTCCAAAAAAGGTAGGAGAGGAGGGCAAGCTTTTTGGCTCGGTAACTGGTAGGGAAATATACGAAGAAATAGAAAATGAAAGTGAAATATCAATTGATAGAAGAAAAATAAGTTTAAAGGAAAATATAAGATATATTGGAGAATATCCTATTAATATTAGACTTTTTCCAGAAGTAGAGGCTCAGGTGAGAGTGAGAGTTGTTGATGAAACTGATAGAGAGTGGCCAGAATTAGAACTGTGGAGAAAGGAGGAAAGTGAAGAAGAAATTGAGGAGAAGGAAGTAAAAGAGAGAAAGTAAAAAAAGTAATATTTCTATCTATTTCTATTTGTTATAATAGTGGAGTAGAAGCCTTAGATAAATAAAATAGAATAGGAAAAATCTTTTTACTTGAAATATTAGAAATAGCTATAATCATTTAACCCTCTAAGAATCTTCTTATTAGAAATTATTAGGTGAAATATGGCAATAAAAAAATCAAAGAATTCACTTGATTTAACAAGACTTGACAGAATTCCTCCCCATAATATTGAAGCAGAAGAATCAATTCTTGGTGCTATGATGATATCACAGGATGCCATTGCAGTTGCTGGTGAAGTATTGAATGAGGATGATTTCTATAGAAACGCTCATAGAAAAATATATAATTCAATTAAAAATCTTTATGTTAGAGGAGAAGCTGCAGATCCAATAACAGTTGTAGAAGAATTAAAGAAAATGAATATATTAGAAGAAGTTGGTAGTAGAGCCTATATTCATACATTAGTAAGTAATGTGCCACTCGCAGCTAATGCAAGACATTATTCAACAATTGTGGCACAGAATGCAACACTGCGAAGACTCATTGAAGCAGCTACAAAAATTGCTACTATGGGATATGAGGTTCCTGAGGATTTAGAAAAGACAATTGATACCGCTGAACAATTAATTTTTAGTGTATCAAAGAGAAGGCTCAAAGGCGATTTTACCATTTTGAAAGATCTTCTAACAGAAGGATTTGAGCAAATTGAGAAACTTCATGAAAAAGGCTCTCAAATAACTGGTCTTCCGACGGGATATACAGACTTTGATCGCTTAACAACTGGACTTCAGAAATCTGATCTAATTATAATTGCTGGAAGACCATCTATGGGAAAAACATCATTTGTCTTAGGTACAGCACAGCATATTGGATTGAATTTTAAAAAACCAGTAGCTATATTCTCTTTAGAGATGGCTCGTCATCAACTTTCACAGAGAATTATGTGTTCAGAGGCGAGAATTGATGCAAGTAGACTAAGAACGGGAAGACTTAAAGAGGAAGATTGGCCAAAATTGGCAAAAACAGTTGGAGAACTGGCCGAGTCTCCAATATATATAGATGACACCGCATCTATAAATGTTATGGAACTTAGGGCTAAAGCCAGAAGGCTTATGACACAAAAGGATCTTGCTTTAATAATTGTTGATTATCTGCAATTGATGACAGGACCACTAGGGCTTCAAAATCGTCAACAGGAGATTTCGGAGATATCGAGATCCTTAAAGTTTTTAGGTAGGGAACTCAATGTTCCAATAGTTGCAGTTTCACAACTTTCACGTGCATGTGAGTTAAGACAAGATAAAAGACCTCAATTGGCAGATTTAAGAGAATCTGGAGCTATTGAACAAGATGCAGATTTAGTAGCCTTTATTTACAGAGATGAACTATATTATCCTGATAGTGAAGACGCAGGTATTGCTGAGATTTTAATTAGAAAACATAGAAATGGTCCAACTGGTGTTATCAGACTAGCATTTTTATCCCAGTTTACAAAATTTGTTGATTTAGCTGAAACTGCATAACAAAGAAATACAAATTTTAAAGTTTCTAATTATTTGTAAAATTTGTAGTTTTATTTATAACAATTAAAAAAGAAACATTAACTCTTGACCTCTCTATTATTAAAATCACTAAAACTAATGAACTTATTACAAATAGTTTACCTATTATTCATATTTAATTCAGGGAAAAGCTTTTTTCATTTTTTACTACAATGATATAAAATAAAATTTGGTGATTTAAAAATGGGAGATAGTTTGACAAAAAGATATGATGTTATCATTGTTGGAGGAGGACCATCCGGCATTTTTTCGGCAATTGAGTTAACAAGAAAGGATAATTTAGATGTTCTAATTTTAGAAAAAGGTCCTGATATTGATAAAAGGGAATGTCCAGGAAAAGGGAAGAAATGTATTTATTGTGAACCATGTGCCATTACATGTGGTTGGGGAGGAGCTGGAGCTTTTAGTGATGGAAAGTTGAATCTTTCTACAAAAATAGGTGGGTGGCTAAATGAGTATATTTCTGAAAATGAACTTTCAGAATTAATTAAATATATTGATGACATATATTTAGGATTTGGAGCTCCTAATTATGATATAAGCCTGGACAGTCTGAAGGTTGAAGAATTAAAAGATAAAGCCAGGATGTTTGGATTATTATTTATTCCTGCTCAAATAAGACATTTAGGGACTGAAAGATGTGCTCAGATATTAAAGAAGATGAAATCCTATATTGGTAAAAGAGCAGAAATATTGACTGAAAGTGAGGTCTTAAAAATTCTTACATCTGATAATAAAATTGAGGGTGTAGTTCTTGCTGATGGAACCAGATATTTATGTGATTATGTAATTTTAGCACCAGGTAGAGAGGGTTCAGATTGGTTGATGAAAGAAGTAAAGAGATTGAAATTAAAAGTGAAAAATAATGCTGTAGATATCGGATTAAGAGTTGAGGTACTAGCAGATGTTATGAAACCAATTACAGATCATTTCCATGAATCTAAGTTAATATATTATTCAAAACAATTTGATGATCAGGTTAGAACATTCTGTATGAATCCTTATGGAGTTGTTTCTAATGAGAAATATGGAGATGTAATAACTGTGAATGGCCATAGTTATGCAGAAAATAAAACAGAAAATACGAATTTCGCATTACTTGTATCAACAAATTTTACGGAACCGTTTAAAGAACCCATAGCTTATGGAAAGCATATAGCTAGATTGGCTAACATGCTTGGTGGTGGAACTATTATTCAGAGATTATGTGATTTAAAGGTAGGTAGAAGATCTACCAAAGTTAGAATAAAAGAAAGCGAAGTAAAACCCACATTAAAGAAAGCCACGCCTGGTGATCTAAGCTTTGTTCTCCCATATAGGCATCTATCAGACATAATTGAGATGCTAGATGTATTAGATAATATAGTTCCTGGGGTAGCATCAGGAGATACCCTCCTTTATGGGGTTGAAACTAAATTTTATTCATGCAGACTTCGTCTATCCTCGAATTTGGAAACAGATATAAAAAATATGTATGCAATTGGGGATGGTGCTGGCGTAAGTAGAGGACTAGTTCATGCATCTATCTCGGGTGTAATAACTGCCAGAGATATATTAAAAAAAATAAAAAATGAAAGATATTGAAGCTTTAGGTATACTTTCTTGGCTGAAAATGCCTGCGAAAGTATACCATAAAGCTAAAATCAAAATAAATTGTCATTCTGAAGTGAATCTCTTTAAAAGTTTAAAATAAGAGCTTTGGGTATACTTTCTCGACTGATATGTCTTCAAAAATATACCACAAAGCTGGTAATGGAATTAAATGTAAAGAAATTAAGTTGTAATTAAGAAATAAGAAATGAAAGGGGACTTAATTTGCCAAGCATAGTTGTAATTGGAACTCAATGGGGTGATGAAGGAAAGGGAAAAATTATAGATTATCTTTCCCAAAATGCAGATATGGTTGTTAGATTCAATGGTGGCAATAATGCTGGTCATACTGTAGTAACAAAGGATAATAAATTTCAATTTCATCTTATACCATCAGGAATTTTAAATCCCAATGTTATACCTGTTATAGGAAATGGTGTTGTTATTGATTTAGAAGCATTAATCAACGAGATTGATGATCTACAAAATAGGAAAATAAACATTAAAAAATTGAAAATCAGTTCAAATTCTCATCTTGTAATGCCATATCACAGAATTTTGGATGAAGCACGAGAAAATATGCTTGGAAAAATGAAGATAGGAACAACAAAAAGAGGAATTGGACCATCTTACACAGATAAAGCTTCTAGAAGTGGTATAAGAGTGCAAGATTTGCTAAATATGAGAATATTTAAGAAAAAATTAGAGGTTGCACTAAAGGAGAAAAATGCAATTTTAACAAAAATTTACAGTCTTGACCCTTTAGACTTTGATGAGATATTTGAAAAATTCAAGTACCTATCTAATAGAATAAGCAATTATATTTCTGATACATCAAAATTGATAAACGATGCTCTTAATAAAGGGAAAAATGTATTATTAGAGGGAGCGCAAGGAACTTTTTTAGATATAGATCATGGTACATATCCATTTGTAACATCATCATCAACAATTTCAGCCAGTGCGTGTATTGGTTCTGGGATAGGACCTAAAAAAATCGACAAGATTTTGGGAGTAACAAAAGCTTACACAACGAGAGTTGGTTATGGACCTTTCCCAACAGAGATAAAAGGAAAGATAGGCGACATGTTAAGAGAGAAAGGCTCTGAGTATGGAGCTACTACAGGTAGACCACGTAGGTGTGGATGGCTTGATATGGTTTTACTTAAATATGCAAAAAGAATTAACAATATTACATCCTTCATAATTACTAAGCTGGATGTAATTTCATTTTTAGATAATATAAAAATATGTTATGGCTACTCATATAGAGGTAATTCTTATTATGGGCTTCCCTATACTCAGAATATTTTTAGTAAAGTAAGTCCATTGTATGAGAATTTCCTGGGATGGAAAAAGGAAATATCAAATATAAGAGATTTTAATGATCTACCAAAAGAAGCAAAGAATTATTTAAAGCAAATAGAAAAAGCTTTAAATGTTCCAATAGATATAATATCTATTGGTCCGGAAAGAGACCAATTAATTAAAAGAAAAGAACAAATATGGTAATAAAATTTAATTATGTTTATATTAATTTGAAAGGAGCATTTTGATTTCAAGATATAGTAGACCTGAGATGGTAAAAATATGGTCAGATGAGAATAAGTACAGAAGATGGTTGGAGATAGAACTTATGGTATGTGAAGTACAGACTAAAATTGGGATAATTCCAAAGGGTGTCATTGAAAGAATAAAAAACAAAATAAACTTTGATCCAGAGAGAATCTTAGAAATTGAAAAAATAACACAACATGACTTGGTAGCTTTTTTAAAGAATATTTCAGAGAATATTGGAATAGATTCTCGATTCTTGCATTTAGGTCTTACATCATCCGATATTAAAGATACTGCGTTATCTTTAAATTTAAGAGATGCTCTTGAAATTATAATCAAAGATCTGAATGACTTAATAAAAGTATTAAAGGAAAAAGCAATTAAACATAAATATGATTTAATGATTGGAAGAACTCATGGAATACATGCAGAACCCATAACATTCGGAGTAAAAATTGCTAATTGGGCTTTTGAAATGGATAGAAATAGAAAAAGAATTATAAATGCAAAGGATGAAATTAGTTATTGTAAGATTTCGGGAGCAGTTGGAACATATTCTAATATAAGTCCTGAAGTTGAGAAATATGTATGTGAGAAATTAGATTTAAAACCTGAGCCAGTTTCAAGCCAGATAATTCATAGAGATAGACATGCTTCCTGTTTGAATATATTAGCCTTGGCAGGAAGTAGTATTGAGAAGATAGCAACCGAGATTAGAAATCTTCAGAGAACAGAAATAAATGAAGTTCAAGAACCATTTGTTGATAATCAGATAGGCTCATCTGCAATGCCCCATAAAATAAATCCAATTATCAGTGAGAGATTATGTGGACTTGCGAGAATCTTAAGAGGATATGCTCAGATTGCAATGGAAAATGTTTCTCTTTGGGGGGAGAGAGACATCTCTCACTCTTCAACTGAAAGATTTATACTTCCTAATAGTACAATCTTACTTGATTATATGCTTGATAAATTCAATTACATTATGGAAAATCTGGTTGTTTTTCCAGAGAATATGAAAAAAAATATTGAAAAATCAAAAGGTCTCATATTTTCAGAAAATGTTTTATTAGAACTTATCAAATCCGGGTTATCAAGGAATAAGGCGTATGAATTAGTTAAGAAATGTTCAGTTAAGGTATTTAAAGATAAGATAAGTTTTAAAGAAGCTCTGCTAATTAATGATGAAATTCATTCAGTTCTAACTAATGGGCAAATAGATAAATGTTTAGATATAGAATCATATCTAAAAAATATTGATTTTATAATTAATAAACTTAAACGAATTAAATATAATACCTATTAAAGTATCACCTATTACCTCTTTATAATTTAGTAAAATTTCCTCTAATGGAGTATTTAAACTATATTCTTTGTATCATTTTTAAATAATTGCCAAATAATAGTAGTTTAAAAATAATATCTCTTTAAAAGTTAAATTAATATTTGGTATATTTGACTTTTTGGGTTAAGGAGTTTATACTCAAGTATATATAAATATTTTTACTTAAAAATAATTTTTGGAGGTGTTTATGGAATCCAAAGCTGATTATAGAAGGGTACCTATAACCATGCCTAGAGAAATGTATACATATATGTTAAAAATTGGTACTAAATCTCAGGAATCGGGTGGAAAAAAGCTTCAAATAACCTGGATAGTTAGATGTGCTCTTAGAGTTCTAATGGATTTACCTTTGGATGTAACTGGTGTAATGTCGGAGGAAGAACTACAGTCAAGGATAAAAGAAGCCTGTAAGGAGAAAAAAGAAAAATTGATTACTGGCGGAATTACATAGAAGAACTACAGTCAAGAATAAAAGAAGCCTGTAAGAGATATAAATAAAAATATAAATGATATCTAATGATTATATGCAGAATAGAAATAATCAGTAATTTTTAAATAATTTTTAGATAGAAAAATTATAAAAACTAATAATTTTAATCTATGGGTTATTTCCATAATCCGATTTTAAGTAGATTACCTCTTTTGTAATGGTATCAATAACACATAAAAATATCTTACCTACTTCATCTCTTTCAATACCTTTACCTGGACCTATACCCATTATTATGAAAACATCTTTTTCCCCAAATTCTGCTTTTTCTACATAAAAATATAATTGAGGGAATTTTTTAGGAAGTTGTTCTAATCCTGTTAAATATTTATATATCTTTGGCTCTAATTCTTGTAAAACCTCACCGAAATCTTGAATCTGTTCAATGTTAGATTCAGCACTTCGAGTTAGCATCCTATCATATTCATCCTTTATTAGAGGAATCTGATTCAAGTCTATTTGTGCAAATAATTCAAAAATTTCTTCTATAATTATTCCCTCATCAGATTTTTGTTTTATAAAAGTTTCTTCTAGATCCTTACTTGTATAATTTTTTTCCGAAGATGTTGCAATAGGTTTTGGTACAGGTGGAACTTCAGGATTTATAGTTATGAGCTCTATTTCTTTTACTTCACCTTCAATCTCTGTATATTCTTCAGTTTCACTACTGATAACTCCCACCCTCTCTTCTAAAGGTGCTTCTTCAGCAGTAGTTGCTCTTTCTTCTAAATCCTCAACCATTTCAACTTCTCGTATCGCCTTTTCTGTTGGCATGAGAAAAGGTCTAAAGATTTGAAGTGTCAATACTCCTAAAAGTAATATAACCAGTACACTGATTACTGAAACAAATTGCCATTTTGCCCAGACTGGTTTTGGTTTTAAAACTGGAAGCATTTCTGTACTTTTTTCTCTAACTAATTTTAACAATTTTTTAGATCTTTCAAACGATAAATCATAAAATGTAGCTGAGGTTAGAAGCTCTTTTACTTCTATTATCTCATCGAAATATTTTTTACAGGAAGAACAAATAGCCAGATGATCTTCTACCTCTTTTTTCTGGCTAATGGGCAGTTCATTATCAATATATTCTGAAATTAAATTTCTTATATATTCACAATCCAAATTATCACCTCATAATATAAGACTTTATGAATCTATTTTTTGTTCTATTTCTGTTTCAAAAAATTTCTTAAGATTTCTCTAGACCTGCTCACCCTTGATTTAACAGTTCCCAAGGGAATGTTTAATATTTTTGATATTTCCTTATATTTAAAATTGTATATATCATTTAATACAGTCACAATTTTAAGCTTTGGTGGTAGTTTCTGAAGAAGATTCTGTATCTCATCTATTTCTTCAGCTTCTAAAATTCTATCCATAGCTTCATAAAATTTATCTTTAGAAGCCGCCCTCTTTTTTAATTTTTGTTCCTCATAAGAATAAGCTTTTGATTTTTTTCTTTTTTTAAGAATATCTTTACAAACATTGCATGTTATTCTATAAATCCATGTCGAAAATTTAGATATTCCCCTAAAGCTATTGGCTTTCTTGATTAATCTAATAAAGGTTTCTTGAGTAGCATCCCACGCATCCTGGGAATTACCCATGAATCGAAATGATAGGTTGTATATAGATTTCTGGTGGCGTTTTACAAGAACACTGATAGCTTCTTGGTCACCTTTTAAATAGTGTTTTAGTAATTTTTCGTCACTTATTCTTTTTCTACTATATTCTATAGTCATAATAATTTTCCATTAATTAATAAATACCGATAAAGAAATATACTACTATATTCCTCTCTCTAATATTTTTCCCAATTTTGTCAAAATTCATAAGATTTCTCCTAAAATCATAAGTAATATATCATAGGTTGACTTCATATGAAAATTTAATTAGACTTTACTGTATCTAAGAATAATAATATAAAATTATTAGTGTCTGATAATAAAAAATATCTAATGAAATCTATTAAATTTTACTTTAACAAAATTAAAGTATTTAAACTGCTTAAATTTGATAGAACATTTTTAATTAATTGAGTGTACTGTTTACCTATGCATTAAAATATAAGGTCTTTTGATTGGAGGAGGATACCATAAAGATAAAAGATTTAATTATCATAGGAGCTGGTCCAGCTGGAATGACAGCTGGAATATATGCTAAAAGATCTAATTTAAATCCTCTCATTATTGAATCTAAAATGCCTGGTGGTCGGGTAGTTCTTACGGATTTTGTTGAAAATTACCCAGCATTTCCGGAGGGTATATCTGGTCAGGAGTTAGCAGGACTTATTGAATCACAATGTAGAAATTTTGGTGTTGAGTTTGAAAATTTCGTTAAAGTTGATCTAATTGAAAAAGATGATAATACTTTTAAATTAAAGACAAATAAGGGTGATTTTTTCAGTAAAACAGTAATAGTTGCAACTGGCGCAAATCCGGCTGAACTTGGTATACCTGGAGAAAGAGAGTTTAGGGGAAGGGGAGTTTCTTACTGTGCAACTTGTGATGGTCCTTTGTTTAAAAATAAGAATATTCTTGTTATTGGAGGTGGAGATTCTGCTGTCCAAGAAGCAATATTTTTAACTAAATTTGCTTCGTCTGTTAGAGTAGTTCACAGAAGGGATAAATTGAGAGCTAAAAAGATATTGCAGGAAAAGGCATTTAACAATCCAAAAATAGAAATTTTATGGAATTCAAATTTACTGGAAATTAAAGGGGAAAATTCAGTTGAAAGAGCGGTAATTTTAAATAACAAGACCAATCAAAAGAGAGAGATAAAAATTGACGGCGTCTTCATGTATGTAGGGATTAAACCAAATTCATCTTTAGTAAAAAACTTAGTGGAACTAAATGAAAAAAATAGTATAATAACGGATTATAAAATGAGAACCTCTGTTCCAGGATTATTTGCTACTGGGGATGTGAGAAATACACCTTTAAAGCAAATAGTTACAGCTAATTCTGATGGTGCAATAGCAGCTATAAGCGCAGAAGAATATTTAGAATATGAACTAAGATAGTAGTTTTAAATATAATAAATTCTTAAGGGAAAAGGAAATTAAGTCTTCTAAGAATGGTTTTAATTAAAGATTATATAAAATATAAATTTCTGAAGAGAAAGGAGAATTAGTATATGGCAGAAGAAATATTGACATTAACTGATGAAAATTTTCAGGAAACAATAGAGAATTCAGAACTCCCTGTAATTGTGGATTTTTGGGCTCCGTGGTGTGGTCCTTGTAAGATGATGGAGTCAATATTTAAGGTATTGGTTAAAGAATTAGAAAATAAAGTAAAACTTGCAAGATTAAATGTTGATGAGAATCCAGAAACTTCTAAGAGTTATGAGATTATGAGTATTCCCACATTTATCATGTTTGAAGATGGTATTTTAGTAAAAAAAGTAATTGGAGCTCGTCCAAAGGATAAGTTCTTAGAAGATTTTAATATTAAATAAATAAGCTTTGGGTATACTTTCTCCC
>JAGMBY010000006.1 GCA_023129485.1 Actinomycetes bacterium
CTTGTCATTCTGACCCTGACCCTTGGGCGTAGCGAAGGAGCTGCTCGCAATGACAACCAGGACCTGTACAGACTCCGTCCTCGACCCTCGAGTGTTAAGCTTGTCCTTGAACGAAGTGAAGGAAAGGGGAAGGAATGACAACAAATATAAATTAATTCATATTTATATTTTATAAACAGTAAACTATAAACATTAAGCTTAAATAGTATAAATTTAATAAAGGAATATATATGAAAAGAATAGATGGAAGAAAACCTGATGAACTTAGGAAGATTAAGATTAAAAGAAATTATATAGAGTATGCTGAAGGTTCTGTATTGATAGAGTTTGGGAAAACAAAATTAATATGTACAGCAAGTATTGAAAATAAGGTTCCACAGTTTCTAAGGGGTGAGGGAACTGGTTGGATAACTGCAGAATATTCAATGTTACCCCGTTCCACACCTATAAGAACTGTTAGAGATTCTACAATGGGAAGAATAAAAGGCAGAACACATGAAATCCAAAGACTGATTGGGAGGTCACTTAGAGCAATTATAGAACTTGATAAACTTGGAGAGAGAACAATATGGATAGATTGTGATGTTATTCAAGCAGATGGTGGAACAAGAACTGCTGCAATAACTGGTTCCTATATAGCATTATATGATTGTTTAAATAAATTAGTCTCTCAAGGGCAAATTGATAAGTATCCAATGATAGATTTGGCAGCTGCTGTTAGTGTTGGATTAATTAATGGAGAAATTCTTTTGGATCTTTGTTATAAGGAAGATAGTAAAGCAGAAGCTGATATGAATGTTGTTATGACCTCAAAAGGTGAAATAGTTGAAATACAGGTAACAGCTGAAGAAAAACCTATATCAAAAGAGCTATTTCAAAAAATGTTGGAGATTGCAGAAGATGGTATAAAAAAGATAATTGATATCCAGAGAGATTTGATAGATTTTTATAAATAAAAATTGAAATCGATTATTGAAATAGTAAAAATCATTTCTTATTAAAAAATAAAATATTTAAAATATGAATATTTATAATAAAAAATGATTATGTCAAAATTTATTTAATAAATAATACTTATTAAATACTTAACAGTTTTTAGGATATATGAAGAGAGATAAATACATAGAGATTGCTATTGCTTCAAGAAATAAGGGTAAAATCAGGGAAATAAAATCAATTTTATCTGGTAAAAATATTAAACGGTTAACTTATTTGGATTTTAAAAGTTGGCCAGAGATAGAAGAATCAGGTAGTAGTTATGAGGAAAATGCTCTAAAAAAGGCTAAAATAGTAGCAAATTTTACAAAAAAACCGACATTAGCAGAGGATTCAGGACTAGAAATTGATTATTTGGGCGGAGACCCAGGAGTAAAATCAGCAAGATATGCAGGTGAAAATTCTACTGACTTAGAAAATATTAAAAAGGTCTTAAATTTAATGAAAAATTGCCCTTTTGAAGGAAGAACTGCAAGATTTCGTTGTGTAGCTGTTCTATATCTACCAAATGGAAAATTCTTCATGTCACAAGGAAAATGTGAAGGGAAAATAGATTACTCACCTCATGGTGAATCTGGCTTTGGTTATGACCCTATTTTTGTTCCTGAAGGTCACTCATATACAATGGCTCAAATAGGAATTGAAGAGAAAAATAAAATAAGTCATAGAGCAAAAGCTTTAAAAAAAATATGGAGAATTGTAAATATTGACATTTCCTAGAAACTTATTAATTTTTATAATTTATTATTAATATTATATTTTTGAATAGCGATAAATATTTTCCTTTAAATGATTTTTAATTATAATTATTAATAAATATTGATTCGGGGCGTAGCGCAGTTTGGTTTAGCGCGCTTGCTTTGGGAGCAAGAGGTCGGAGGTTCAAATCCTCTCGCCCCGACCATTTAATTAAGATCTATAATAATTTAAATTTAAAAGTAGATAATATTTTTAAATAAATATTTTAAATGGTTCCTTATATAATTTGATATAATATTTTTGATTTGTGAGCGGGAGTAGCTCAGTTGGCTAGAGCGTCAGCCTTCCAAGCTGAAGGTCGCGGGTTCGAGGCCCGTTTCCCGCTCCATTTTTTTGAGGAAAATTCTTCTTACTCATTAAATAAAAAAACCTGGTAATATTTCTTATCACCATAATAAAATTCACCAGGTTCAATTCATTTATATAAATTCTATTATTTTTTACATAGTTTTTATCTTCTAATCTCTTAATATCTTTTATAACTTTTTAAAATTTTAGAAAGTTCTTTATTTTTATATAAGTTATCTATATTTTTCTAAAGCCTCTTTTATTTTCAATAGTTCTTTATCAGAAAGTGGTGGTATGTCATCTCTAACGCCATTTAAATAATCTTTCCACCATCTTGTTCTGTATTCTTTAAAATATTCTGGTTTTTTATTAAATACTTTTGCTATTTTTTCTATATTCTCATTTTTTGGAGCTAAATTCTTTCTTTTTACAATATTAACCAAATAAGCATCGGACAGACCAGTTCTTATTGCTATTTGCATGTATGATAAACCACTTTTTTGTTTTAATTCTAATAGTGCATCTGCGAAATCTTTTTCTGTAAATTCGTTTTCATTATTATTATTCACAATAAAATAATTCTAAGGTATTTATTTGAAAATTTGGTTAAAAAACTTGACAAAAAAAGAATAAGTCCTTATACTATTGTTAGTGTTAGTCCTAATTCTTATAATAAATCCTGATGTACATATATTAGACTTTAAAATGGCAATGGTAAAAAAATTTAAGACTAATTTAAAAGATATTCTAAAAAATATGGGG
Source organism: Actinomycetes bacterium (assembly GCA_023129485.1). Taxonomy (GTDB): domain Bacteria; phylum Actinomycetota; class Humimicrobiia; order JAHJRV01; family JAHJRV01; genus JAHJRV01. Next base: position 2,806 of record JAGMBY010000006.1, read on the forward strand.
ATAAAGCAGAATTGGCTTGCAAATAAGTTAAATAGAACTGAATCTGAAATTTCAAGGTGGGTAAATGGAGTAAGAGAACCAAGTGACGATATAAAAGAACAAATTGCAGAAGTTTTAAGACTTCCTAAATCTGCAATTTTTTTTATTAAAAAAACTAATGATAAACAAAAGGAATAAGAATGGATAAAAAAGATTGGTTAATTCCAATTTTATATTTAGTAGTTTTTGTACTTATTATAATTTATTTTGAATTCTTTGTTTTAAAAAGGTGATAGTTTAAAAGCCAGAATTTTAAAATGGCAAAAAATAAAATATATATGCCTCCCACTGCTTTATTTGCCTCTAATAGAACCATTAAAGGTGAATTTTTTAAAATATTCTTACTTTAACTATATTTAAGAATTATTACTCCTTTTCAATTTTATTAAAATTCATTTTAAAAATTTCAATATTTGATTAATTCATATAGTTAATATAGAATTTAAAATATTATTTTTAGCTATTTTAATATATAAATTTAATTTTAAGAATTTTAGAGGTGCAAACTTAATAGAAAGGGGGGTAGCTCTCATCAACTCCCTTGAGGAAAAGGAAAATGAGCTACATTTCTAAGATGAAAATTACTAGAAGACAAAGAGAGTTTCTGTCAAAATTTTTAAAATTATATAGTGAAGCAAATGGATATATTCATTATACTGACTTGGCTAAAAAGCTTGGTGTAAGTAAATATACAGCTTATGATATGCTAAGACTTTTAGAGAAGAAAGAGTTAGTTTCTCGGAAGTATGTACTCCGTTACAAAAGGGGAAAAGGTCGATCAAAAGTTTTATTCTATCCGTTTCCTGAAGCAAAAAAATTATTGGGAGAGATATTACAGGAGGATATTGAGCATAAAAGGTGGAAAGATTTTAAGGAATTAATGTTAAAGGAGGTGGGTGTAGGAAAAAGAAAATCGTATATAAGACTTTTGAAAAGAATTTCCAAAAAGGCTGATGGAATTAGAAGACCAATGGAATATTGCACTTATTATATGATGAATCTGTTTTTAGGAATTAAGAAGTTAAAAAATGAATTTTTAAAAACTAGATTAATAAAAAATCTAAAGAAATTTAGAAAAAAAAGTAAATTGAAAATTAGTTCTCTTGCTGGACTCATTTTAGGTACATTTCAATTGGATGAAGACCTCAATGTTGATAATGAGCATTTTTTAAATAACTTTTTAATATATCAGGAATATTTAAATGAGATGAGCAGTGAAAATAGAGATGAGTTTGATTCATTTGTAGAGGAGATATTCAGCAAGATATTTGCTTAATTTTTTTAGTAGATTATTTATTTAATTTTTTTTAAATTATTTTTTTGGTTTTTTTGGAAATTTCGAAAATGATATAAATATAAAATTAAGAATAAAAAAATGAGGAAATAATGGAGGGTAGATGTTAGAAAAATCAGAAAAAATAGTGCTTTTTAAGCAACGATTAAAAGATGCAAAAGAGGCAAACAGATATTTCTATTTAAGGGAAATTCAAAGCCCATCAATTGGCAGAGTTGTGGTTGAAGGAAAAGAATGTATTAATCTTGCTTCTTATGGTTATTTAGGTTTAGTGGATCATCCAAAAATAATGAAAGCTGCAAAAGATGCCATTGATAAATATGGATCAGGAGCAGGGGGAGTTCGATTATTGGCTGGAACAACATCAATACATAAAAAACTGGAAGAGAAATTAGCTGATTTTAATAAAGCTGAAACAGCAATTTTGTTTAGTAGTGGTTATGTTACAAACTTATCTACTATTTCATGTCTGACTGGTCCAAAAGATATCATTTTGATGGATAAACTTGATCATGCTAGTATCATTGATGGTTGTATGTTATCAGGAGCTCGTTTCAAAACTTACAAACATAACAATATGGAACATTTGGAGAGAATATTGGAAAAAAGTAAGGATTATAATAATAAGATCATTATAGCAGATGGGGTATTCAGCATGGAGGGAGATGTTGCTGATCTTCCAAATATAAGAAAATTGGCTGATAAATATGAAGCAGATGTGATGATAGATGAAGCCCATTCATTGGGATTATTAGGTAAAACTGGGAGAGGAATTGAACAGCATTTTAATATTGAGGGAAGTGTGGATATCCACATGGGAACATTGAGCAAAACGATACCCAGCGTTGGTGGTTATATTGCTGCTAAAAAGGATTTAATCGATTACTTAAAACATATTTCTAGAGGATTTGTATTTTCTGCTAGTCTTCCACCATCAGCAGTTGCAGCAGCTCTCGCATCATTAGAAGTTATGGAGGAAGAAACCTGGAGATATGAAAAATTGAGGGAAAATACAGTAATGTTTAATCAAGGATTAATAGAAATGGGTTATAATATCATGAATAGTGAAACTGCATTAGTTCCAGTATTAATTGGAGACGAGGAGAGAACACTGGAACTTGCTAGATTTATAAATGACAATGGTCTTTATGCCTGCCCAATTCTTTATCCAGCAATTCCAAAAAATACAAACAGAATTAGAAATCATGTGATGGCTACTCATTCAAAAGAAGATATTAAGAAAGCTTTAGATGTATATTATAAAGGTGGGAAAAAGGTAGGTATAATATAAAATATCAAATATTTTATATTCTCTGAGATTTTGAATTTGAGATTGTAATAACCCCTTCATAATAAATATAAAGATAGAGGTGATTTATCAATCCTCTTTATTAAATTTAATTATTAACCTTCTAAAATTATTAAGTTTTAATTAAAGTGGGGATTTTGAAAATATTATTATCAATTTCACTAATAATATTAGGATATCTTTTAGGTTCAATACCTAATGTTTATATAATGGTCAAACTTTTTACAGGTAAGGATGTAAGAAAGATAGGAAGTGGAAATGTTGGTGGACTTAATGCAATGAGAAATGTGAGTTTACCAGTTGGACTTTTAGGTGGTCTTTTAGATGTAGCAAAGGGAGTTTTAGCAGTATTCTTGGCTCAAAAACTTGGATTACATGAAATAGTTCCACTTTTAACTGGAATAGCAGCAGTTGCAGGGCATAACTGGCCATTATATTTAAATTTTACAGGTGGTAAAGGAGTTGGAACAACTGTAGGTGTAATGAGTATGATAAAACCTATGGTACTTATTCCATGCTTAATAGGGGGAGTATTAATTGCTTTAATTTTAAGAGAATCATCAATTGGAGCAGTTGCAGGATTCTTAGTAGGAACTATTTATCTATGGTACACAACTAAATCCATATATTCTCTTATTTTTGGATTGATTTTAACTTTATTCACCATAATGAGATTTAGGAAAGATTTAGTTAGATATTTAGCAAAGAAAAAAATAATTAATCCTTAATATCTCATCTTCTTTATTGAAATTTTTATTTTAAAAATTTATATAACTTTTTAATTGAGCATATTTCTTATAGAATCAGAATAGAAAACAAAGTTATTAAAAATTTTTAATAAATAATTGATATAATTAGACAATAAATAAAAGTTTGCGCCTGTAGCTCAGTTGGATAGAGCTACGGACTTCTAATCCGTGGGTCGGGGGTTCGAATCCCTCCAGGCGCGCCATTATTTCTCTTAATTTCATTTACAAATTAAAATTAATTAAACTATTTTTGTTTGAATTGAAATAATTTTAATAGTTTGAGATAATTTAGTTAATGGTGAACGTAGCTCAGCTGGTTAGAGCGCAGGATTGTGGCTCCTGAGATCGCGGGTTCAAATCCCGTCGTTCACCCCAAGTTTTTAAATGCGGATGTGGTTCAGTTGGTAGAACATCACCTTGCCAAGGTGAAAGTCGCGGGTTCGAGTCCCGTCATCCGCTCCATTCGATTATAAGGTATGATATTGTGTGAAATTTTGGGAAAAAATTAAAAAATATCTGGAATTTTTTTTAAAATAATAAATATTTTAAAATAAATATAAGCGCCTGTAGCTCAGTTGGATAGAGCCGCGGACTTCGAATCCGAAGGTCGGGGGTTCGAATCCCTCCAGGCGCGCCAGAAATATTTTGTAAAGCTATTTAATAAAATTTAATATAAATGCTATTAGATGTGGGTCGTTAGCTCAGTTTGGGAGAGCAGCTGACTCTTAATCAGCAGGTCGCAGGTTCGAGACCTGCACGACCCACCACTATCAAAATAGCGAGAGTGGTGGAATTGGCAGACACGCTAGACTTAGGATCTAGTGGGTAAAACCTTGGGGGTTCGAGTCCCCCCTCTCGCACCATCTTTATAGAAATAATATTTAGGATTTCCTTCTGGTTCCTAATTTTTTTTTCTTGTATTTGGAAATATTATTAATGGAAAGGAGAGTGGCTCTTATTATCTTCAATCAGGAAGATTATCTGAGCTCTATTTTAAGATGAGATTAAAAACATCAGTGGAAAAAATTGAGAAAAATAAAGTGAAGATGAAAGTGGAAGTTCCAAATGAACTATTTAAAGAGGATGTAGAAAAAGCTTATGAAAAACTATCAAAATCATTGAAAATTCCTGGTTTTAGGAAGGGAAAAATTCCAAAAAAAATCATAGATACCAAAGTTGGCCAGGATTACGTTTTTAAGGAAGCTTTAAGAGAATCCCTTTTAAAATATTATTATCAATCAGTTTTAGAAACAAAAATAAGACCAATCGATCAACCTGAAATAAAAATTGGAGAAATAAAAAAAGAAAAACCTTTAAAATTTGAGGCTAAAGTATTAGTTGAACCAGAGGTGGTACTTAAAAAGTATAAGGGAATTGAGTTAAAGAAGAGAGTAGCTAGAGTTGGAAAAAAAGAGATTCAATCACAAATAGAAAGATTAAGAAATCAATTTGCAAAATTGGAAGAAGATAAAAGCAATATAATAAAAAATGAAAGTGTTGTATTAATGGATTTTGATTGCTATATTAATGATAAATTAATAAAAGAAAATAGTGGTGGTGATTACTTATTACAAGTTGGTTCTGGATTTCTCTTTGGTGAGAAAGAGAAAGAATTAATTGGAATGAAAATAGGAGATGAAAAGCAGATAGGGATTGCGTATCCAGAGGATTTTATAAATAAGAAAATAGCGGGTAAAAAGGCTATATATCATATAAAAATTAAGGAAATAAAAAAGAAAATATTACCTGAAGTTAATGATGAATTTGCGAAGATGGTTGGTGGTTTTAAGAACCTTGACAAATTAAAAAAATATTATAGAGAAGAGATAAAAAAGGGAAAGAAGGAAAATATAGAATCTCTTAATAGAGTTAAGATTTTAGAAGAGCTGGTTAAAAGTAATCCGATTGACATACCGGAAGTTATGATAGAAAATCAAGGCAGGCGACTTATAAATAACTTCAAACAAAATCTAGAAAAACAAGGTTCAAGTTTGGAGGAATTCTTAAGAGTAACTAATCAAAATGAAAATATATTAGAGAAGAGATATAAAGATAGAGCAGAACTTGAAATCAGGCATAGGTTGATTTTAGATGCAATTGCAGAAAAAGAGAATATAAAAGTATCAGATAAGGAAATTGATGTAGAGGCTAGAAGAATATCAAGTTATGCTAGTGATAAAATGGAAGATGTATACAATTATTATTCTGAGGGTATAGGAAAAATTGATTTAAGATTGGAATTAAGAAGAAAAAAGACATTAAATTTTTTAATTAACAATGCAAAAATTGTTTGAAATAGGTAGGTGAGATTTGAGTAATTTAATCCCAATAGTTATTGAACAAACAAGCAGGGGTGATAGATCTTTTGACATATATTCAAGATTGCTAAAGGAAAGAATAATCTTTTTAGGTGAAAATATTGATGATAGATTAGCCAATTTAGTTATGGCGCAGTTACTATTTTTGGAAGCGGATGATCCCGAAAAGGATATTAATCTTTATATAAACAGTTCAGGTGGGTTAATAACATCTACTATGGCCATTTATGATACTATGCAGTTTATAAAATCACCTGTTTCTACTATCTGTATGGGGCAAGCAGCAAGCGGAGCTGCACTAATTTTAGCAGCCGGTGATAAGGGAAAGAGATTTGCCTTACCACATGCCAGGATTCTTCTACATCAACCCAGTGGTGGAACAACTGGAAGTGCTTCTGATGTCAATATACATGCTAAAGAGATACTAAGGATGAGAAAGATGATGAACCAGATATTATCTAAACATACAGATCAGTCTGTTGACAAAATAAACAAAGATACTGATAGAGATTTTATTATGACATCAGAAGAAGCAAAGAAATACGGAATAATAGATGAAATTCTTACTAAGAGATTATAAAAGTATAAAAATTTGACAAACAGGTTTATAAGAAATAGTATAACCACATATAATTTGATATAGAAATAAAAATAACACGCAAAAGATATATTTAATTTAATTTAATTAAATACCTGTTTTTTGAAAGTTGCTTTTTTAAAACTTAAAGAAAGATAAGAGCTGAGAAGAGAAGTAGTAAGAAGTAAGAACTCACAGAGAGAAGTTACATTCAGTGAGAGTAATTTTGTGAAAATCTGCTTCTGAAGTCGTCTCTGAGCTATTGGACTGAAATTAAGTAAGTCTGATCGGTAATTCCGTTATAGAAATGAGTGCTCCCTTTTGGAGAAAGAAGGTGGTACCACGAATTATGCCCAATTCGTCCTTTTAGAATTGGGCGTTTTTAATTTAAATAAAGTGTCAGGTCTTGCAATATAACAAAATCTATCTAATTTAAAGATAATGGAAGCTTTGGGTATACTTTCTCGACTGAAAATGTCTTCGAAAGTATACCACAAAGCAATAAATAGAAATAATCAGACTAAGTTTAATAAAAATCAAAATTTTAAGGAGGGAAGCAAATTTAAATAATAAATTTGTAAAAGTCATGAATAAAACTATCAATAAAAAATATAATCCTGCATTAGTTGAAGATAAAATATACGATTTTTGGTTAAAAGAGAGTTATTTTCATGTTAGTGTGGATGAAGGTAAAAAACCATACAGTATAGTAATTCCACCACCAAATCTTACTGGTGTACTTCATTTGGGTCATGCATTAAATAACACAATTCAAGACATAATTATAAGGTATAAAAGGATGCAGGGATATAACACGTTATGGTTACCAGGAACAGATCATGCCAGTATTGCTGTTCATAATATTATAGAGAATATAATGGCTGAGGAGGGAATAACAAGACATGAATTAGGTAGAGAAAAATTTTTAGAAAGAGCGTGGCAATGGAAGGAGAAATATGGAAACATAATCATTGAACAATTGAAGAAACTGGGTTGTTCATGTGATTGGAAAAGGGAAAGATTTACTATGGACCCAGGTTTTTCAAAAGCAGTACTTACTGCATTCAAAATGTTTTATGATGACGGACTAATTTATCAGGATTTTCGAATGATAAACTGGTGCCCAAAGTGTCTGACTACTATTGCAGATATAGAAGTTAAGAGGGAAGTGGAGGAAGGAAATTTCTGGTATATAGATTATCTAATGAAAGGTGAAGACAACTTTATAACTATTGCTACTACAAGACCTGAAACAATGCTGGGGGACAGTGCTGTGGCAGTTCATTCTCAAGATAAAAGGTATAAATCATATGTAGGAAAGACTGCAATTTTACCATTAATTAATAGAGAATTACCAATAATATCAGATGATAGGGTAGATCCTGAATTTGGAACTGGTGCTGTCAAGATAACACCCGCCCATGATTTCGATGATTATGAGATTGGGTTAACTCATAATTTAGAGCAAATAAATATATTTGATGATAATGCAAAAATAAACAAGAATATACCGGAATATAAGGGGTTGGATAGATATGAATGTAGAGAAAAAGTGATAGAGGATCTTAAAAAATTGGGTCAATTAAGAAAAGTAGAGAAGCATAATTTGGCTATTGGAAGACATGATAGGTGTAACATCATTATTGAACCCAGAATTTCAAAACAGTGGTTTGTGAAAATGAAATCATTAGCCAATATGGGAATAAAAGTAGTAAAGGACCATAAAATTAAGTTTATACCCAAAAATTGGGAGAAGGTTTATTTTCACTGGATGGAGAATATTAAGGATTGGTGTATATCAAGACAACTCTGGTGGGGGCACAGAATTCCCGTTTGGTACTGTGAGGACTGTGATGATATTATGGTTGAGTTAGAACCACCAAAAAAATGTAAGAGTTGTGAAAGTGAAAGTATATATCAGGATGAGGATGTTTTAGATACATGGTTTAGTTCAGCACTTTGGCCATTTTCTACAATGGGATGGCCTGAACAAACAGCAGAATTAGGTTATTTCTTCCCAACAGAGACATTAACAACAGCCAATGAGATTATCTTCTTCTGGGTTGCAAGAATGATAATGACATCATTATATTTCATGAAAAAAATTCCATTTAGAAGAGTTTTTATCCACCCAACCATATATGATAAGTTCGGAAAAAAGATGAGCAAATCATTAGGAAATGTAATTGACCCCATTCCTGTGATGGAAAAATATGGAACAGATGCTTTAAGATTTACGCTTTCATTTCTAACATCACCTGGAAGAAATATAGCTTTGGGAGAAGAGACAATAAAAGGAATGAGGAATTTTGCAAATAAGATATGGAATGCAGCAAGATTTGTACAAATGAGTACAGAAGGAATTAATTTTAAAGATATAAATGAAGATAGCTTATGTTATCAATTAGAAGATAGATGGATTATAAGAAGATTCAACATAACAGTTAGAAATGTAATAGACAATCTTGAAGAATTCAATTTTGCTGAAGCATCAAAACAGCTTTACAAATTCTTTTGGGGTGAATATTGCGATTGGTACATTGAACTTTGTAAAAATAGACTATATCAGGATGAGGATAAAATAGCTAAGAAAACAGCAGGATATCTATTAATAAAAATTTTGGAGAGTTATTTAAGGCTTCTTCATCCTTTCATGCCATTTATTTCAGAAGAGATATGGCAAAGCATACCTCATGATGGTGAAAGCATAATGATATCGCCATATCCAGAATATAAGATAGAGGAGATTGATAAAGAAGCAGAATATAAGATGGAGATTCTGATGGATGTAATAAGTGCAATAAGAGAGGTCAGAAGTCAATTATCTGTAAGTCCACAAAAGAGATTTTCAGCTTATTTAATTACAGATCATTTGGAGAAGAAAAGTCTGATAATAAAAAATAATGAAAAAATTATGAGATTAGCGGGTCTTAATAGTGTTGATTTTGTGGGTAAAATAGATGACTTAGCTAATTATTCTAAATCAATTGCATCAGGAATTGATATTTTTATTCCTCTTCTTGAATTGATTGATAGAGATAAAGAGCTGATGAGATTGAATAATCGTCTTGGTGAAGTTAAAGAAAGATACGAAAGAAGTTTAAATAAATTTTCTAACAAACAATTCTTAGAGAAGGCTCCTGAGCAAGTTGTTTTAGGAGAAAGAGGAAATTTAGAAAAATTTAAAAAAGAGATTGTAAGTATAGAAGAGCAAATATCAATTCTAAAAAGTAAAAAATAAGAAATTAAAAATATTAATTCTATTTTTTAAAAAAAATAGCGATCAAGTCCTGTGATATATTAGCTTTGGGTATACTTTCTCGACTGATAATATCTTCGAAAGTATACCCAAAGCTAGTGATGAAAATTGAATTTGTCAAAATATTGAATTTTTAAATATAGAGGTGATAATTGACATTTAAAGAGGTTGTAGCTGAGTTAGATGCTACTGAGAAATTTGGCACAAATCCGAGTCTTAACACTATAAGAAAAATCTGCAGGAGACTCAATAATCCTCAAAAAGATTATTCCACTATTCATGTAGTTGGGACTAATGGCAAAACATCAACAGCAAGAATGATTAGTTCAATATTAACCCATTTGGGATATAAAACTGGTTGTTATATTTCTCCTCATACTTACTCATATATTGAGAGAATTGCAGTTGATAATAAATATGTAAGTGAAGACGATTTTGCTCTTTATTATGAAAAAATTAAACCAATTGTTAATGAGTTAAATAATTCACCAGAAGTTGAAGTTGTAACTCATTTTGAAATTTTAACTTCAATGGCTTTTTTATATTTCAGTCGGAATAGATGTGATTTTGTAGTATTGGAAGCTGGAATGGGGGGTAGATGGGATGCAACAAATTTAGCTGATTCAAAAGTTGCTGTGCTAACTAATGTCACTAAAGAGCACACAAGATATTTAGGTGATACTATTTATAAAATTGCAGTAGAAAAGGCTGAAGTTATAAAGAATAAATCTAATGTGGTAACTGGTTCATCAGATATAGATGTATTAAAGGTTCTTAATAAAAAATGCAAGGAAAAAGATGCAAAGTTATACCAGTTCGAAAAAGACTTTTTTATAAAGAATTGTCAAAGAAAAAATAATCATAGATTGGCTTATGTTAAGGGAATTTACAACGATTATTCAAATATAAAAATAAACACTATTTCAAAATATCAATGTGAAAATGCAGCTATGGCAATTACAACAACAGAACTTTTTTTGGAAAGAAATTTGATAAAATCTAAATTTATAAAAAATATTATGAAGTCTGAGTTGTTAGAAAATTCATTACTTCCAGTTGACTTTAGGGGAAGATTAGAAATAGTTGCTAAAAGTCCTACTATTGTTTTAGATGGGTCTCATAATCCTGGAGCGATGAAAAAGTTAGTATCTGAAATAAAGGATAATTTTAAATATGGAAAATTTCATTTAATATTTGCCTGTTTTAGGGACAAAGATTCTGAAAGAATGTTAAAAATAATCTGGCCAATATTAAATAATTTGGATAATTTAATAATTACAGAAAGTGAGTCATATAGAAGAACCCCTTATGAAAAGTTATATGAAATTTCTAAAGATGTGGAAAAAGAGATGAGAAGCGATCCATTAAAAGAATATAAAAAGGTGAAAATTTATAAGAAAGATAGCATATCAAAATCCGTAGATTTAGCATTGAAACTTGCTAATAAAAATGATTTTATCTGTATCTGTGGTTCATTTTCAAATTTACCACTTGCAAAAAAGGCATTAAATATAAAATTTTAAAATAAAATTGGATAGTTAATTTTTTAAATTTATATTTTCTTGCTATATAATGAGCAAATATTATAGAATTTACTAAATTTTTAAGCTGGTATTTTTTAACAATTATTAATTTAAATAAATTAGATTTAGAATTTATATTTAATAGGGAGGAATATATTGGAAGTTTTTCAAGATATATTAAACTTTTTCCAATCAGGAACTTTTAGATTCATAATATTACTCTTTTTATATTGCATTGTTGTGATCTGGTTAAGTTTTGTATATTGGACATATCGTGATGCAAATCAAAGAGGAGCAAATGGGATACTCTGGGCTTTAGTAGTTTTAATCTTAAATTTTTTTGGGCTTTTAATATATTTAATCCTTAGACCCTCTGAATACATTCAAGATGTTATGGAGAGAGAATTAGAAATAGAAGCAAAGGAAAGGTTAAAGAGTGGCCAGGCTATTGATTGTCCAGCTTGTGGAAATATAGTTGAGAAGGACTTTTTGGTATGTCCATATTGTCGTAAAAAATTAAAGAATCCCTGTCCAAAATGTGGCAAACCACTTCAATTAAATTGGTCAATTTGCCCTTATTGTAAAACAGTTTTATAGAAATGAGGGGAGATGATAACTAAGCAAAAAACGCTTGTAATTATAAAACCAGATGGAATTCAAAAAAATATAATAGGTGAGATTATCTCACGTATAGAAAAAAAAGGTTTAAAAATATTAAATATGAAGATGATGAAACTCTCCAGAGAATTAGCAGAAAAACTTTATGAGGAACATAGAAATAAACCCTTTTTTAAAAGTTTAGTAAATTTTATAACATATGCCCCTATTATTGTTATTATAGTGGAAGGGGAAGATGTTATCTCTATTTTTAGATCCATGATGGGTTCAACAGACCCTAAGAATGCAGCACCAGGGACAATAAGAGGTGATTATGGTACTGATATAGAAAGAAATATCATTCATGGGTCAGATTCCATTGAAAGCGCTAAAAGAGAGGTAGATTTATTTTTTCCTGAAGAACAAGAGAGGGTGATCTAAAGGTGAAAAGAAAAAGCGGATGGACAATTTTTATGATATTACTCATCGGACTTATTTTTGGTTCACTATTAGGGCATATATTGAGAGATGTAGTGCCAATTTTGGACGAGGGTTTAAAAGTTGGATTTGAACAATTAACCTTAAATCTTTATCTATTTGATATAAGTTTCAGTATTAATCTTAGAATTACTTTTGCAGCAATAATTGGAATGTTAATTTCATTTCTTATAGCAGATTTTATAAGAAAATAATATTTAATAATTTAAATAGTATTAAAAAAAGTATTTTTATACAATTTATTTGTATATTTTAAAATAAATGTGATTGATAGTTATTAATAAAAGATTTTTAGGAAGAAATATTTTAAATTTAAAGGAGATAGCAGATGATTAATTTATTTGCTGACTTATTTGGATGGGATTTAGGAATAGATTTAGGTACTGTAAATTCAAAGGTTTATGTTAAAGGAAAAGGAATTGTTGTGAGAGAACCATCTGTTGTAGCAATAAATAAGCAAAATAATGAAATATTAGCAGTGGGAAAGGATGCTAAAAGGATGGTCGGGAGAACCCCTAGCTCTATTGTTGCAGTAAAACCAATGAGAGATGGTGTGATATCAGATTTTGATATTACACAGAAACTTTTACGTTATTTTATTAAAAAAGTTCATAAATTTAGTTTATTTGCACGACCAAGAGTAATAATCTGCGTTCCATCAGGTATTACTGGTGTAGAAAGAAGGGCAGTTATCGAGGCTGCTGAACAATCGGGAGTTAGAGCAGCATATATTTTAGAAGAAGCAATGGCAGCTGCTATAGGAGTAGGTTTGCCAGTTAGTGAACCTATTGGAAATATGATAATAGATATAGGTGGTGGTACAACAGAAATAGCAGTTATATCCTTAGGTGGAATAGTTGTTTCCAAATCAATAAGAATAGGTGGAAATGAAATGGATGAAGCAATAATAAATATGGTTAAAAGGGATCACAACATGCTAATAGGTGAAACTACTGCTGAAGCCATAAAAATAGAGATAGGATCAGCTTTTGTTCAGGAAGAGGAAGAGGTAGCAGAAGTTAGGGGAAGGGATTTAGTAGGTGGATTACCAAAGAGTATAATGCTTTCAAGTAAAAATATTAGAGAAGCATTAGATGAAACCATATCAAAAATTACTAATGCTGTGAATGAAACATTGGATATGACTCCACCTGAACTAATTGCGGATATTTATAATTATGGAATAACTCTTGTTGGAGGTGGCTCCCTTATTAAAGGGATGGCAGGTAGATTAAGAGCTCTTACGAATTGTGAAGTTCATACAATTGATAATCCAATGGAAGCTGTTGCGTTAGGAGCAGGAAAATGCATAGAAAACTTTAATATTTTTAAAAATCTTATTACACAAGAAAGGGAAACTTAAATTTTAAATCTTTATATATAATAGTAAATTATACCTTTTTAAAAATCTTATATTTTATGAAATAAGAACTTAGATAAATTATGTCTCTCTTTTTATCAGGAAGAAAAAATAGAATAATTTTTATTATCTTAACCATTTTATGCATTATTTTAATTACTTTAAATTTGAGATATGAGAAGATATTGCCTTTTGGAAAGTCAGTAGTCATAGAAATAATCTCACCTATTCAAAAAGTTACAACTATTATAATTAATCCTTTTGTTAGATTTATAAAAACCATAAATAAATTATCCGATATTCTTGAAGAAAACAAATTACTTAAAGAAAAAATTAATCTATTTCTAAAAGAAAATATAAGTTTAAAAGAATTAGAGAGAGAAAATAGGGAACTTAGAGAACTTTTAGGTAGTTCTTATTATGAACAGTTTGAATTAAAACTGGCATCAGTAATTGGAAGAACAAAAACTGATTGGAAGAACACAATTTTTATTGATAAAGGTAAAAATCATAATATAAAAATAGACATGCCTGTTATTAGTCAGTCTGGTTTAATAGGAAAGGTCATAGCAACATCTAAGAATTTTTCAGAGGTAAGACTTATAAATGACCCAAACAGCTCAGTTGCTTCTATGGTTCAAAAAACAAGAAAAACAGGTGTTATTCAGGGAATAGGTGATACAATTTTAAATATGGATTTAATTCCAAAGGAAGCAGAGATAGAAATTGGTGACATTATTGTAACCTCAGGATTAGGTGGTGTTTTTCCTAAAGGTATTCTGATTGGTAGAGTTTATGATATTAAAAATTTAGATTACGAATTATATAAATCTATTGAAGTTTTACCATCAAGTAATTTTAAAGATTTAGAAGAAGTTCTCATTATTACAAATTTTGCTCCATTAACAAAATAACAGTATTACTATTATGCACAAATGAAAAAATTCTTATTTTCACTTTTTTTACTACTTATAACTTTAGCGATACAAAGTACATTAGCAAATTATGTAATGTTTAAAGATGTTCAATTAAATTTAATTTTATTGGTTGTTATATCTATTTCTTTAATATTTGGTGAATTTTCAGGTATCATTTTTGGTTTTTTTGCTGGAATTTTTAGTGATTTTCTATTCGGGCATATTTTAGGATTGTTTGCATTTGTCAATATGAGTTGTGGTTTTATAAGTTTAAAGGTTAGAAGATTATTTCCATCAAGCCATTATATTATTCCATCTTTTATAACAATAATAATTACTGAAATATGGATATTTCTAACATATTTAATATCCTACTTTCTAGGAAAACAGTCTATATCAGGAAATTTAATTAGCAATATGATTTATCAACCTTTAATTAATGGTCTTATAATATTAATTATTCATCCTGTAATTAAAAAAACCTCATCATTATTAAAATTATAGAAACATTTATAAAAACATTAATTTAAAAAATGAAAAATCTTTAAGGTCATAGGAGCATTGAATCATTTGGAGAGGGAAACATCAATATTTTATAGATTAAGATTTTTCTATGTTATAGTTTTCATTATTTCTCTCATTTTACTTTTTCGTCTCTGGTATGTTCAGGTGATAATGGGCGAAACATATGCTCAAGAAGCAAAGGAGATTAGAACTAAAACAATAAGAGAGGTAGCCCCACGAGGTTTAATTTTTGATAGAAATGGAATTTTACTGGCATCTAATCGTCCCGGTTTAGTAGTCAGTGTTGATCCAGATATAGTTGATAAAAACCCCGAAATCTTGAGGGAATTGTCACTTGTTTTAGAAAAAAATTACTACAATTTGAAACAAAAAATATCCCATGAAAAAGGTTATATAAAGGGTCATGTGGATATAGCTATTGATATAGACAAAGAACTGGCAATATATATAATGGAACATTCTGATGAATTCCCCGGTGTTTTGGTAAAAGTAGTTCCATTTAGATATTATCCAAATAAAGATATTGCTTCTCATATATTGGGATATATTGGACAAATAACATTAGATGAGTTAGAACAGGAGAAATTTAAATATGGATATCATCCCGGTGATTTAGTGGGAAAATCGGGGGTTGAGTTATATTATGAAAATTTTATTTCGGGACAGAATGGGAGTAAAACAGTAGAAATTGATCCAACTGGGAAAATAGTCAGGGAACTTGGTAATATAAAACCGATTCCAGGAAACAACATATATTTAACGATAGATATAAATTTGCAGAGAAAAGCTGAAGAAGTCCTGAAGAAACAGATTGAGAAAGTCAGAAAAATGCAGGATGAAGATACTGGGGAATATTATAAAGCTCCAGGTGGTGCAATAGTTATATTAGATGCGAAAACAAATCAGATTCTTGCGATGGCATCACACCCAAGTTATGATCTAAACATTTTTGTTGGTCGAATATCTGAAGAGGATTGGAAAGAGTTAAATGATCCAAAAAACAATTTTCCATTAAACAATAGGGCTTTAATGAGTTATCCTCCAGGGTCAATATATAAAATTGTAACTGCAGTTGCTGGTTTAGGTGAGAATTTAGTTGAACCATATGGTAAGAATTATAAATGTCTTGGCGTTTGGAAAGAATTTGGAGATAAGTATGAAAAATACTGCTGGAAAAAATGGGGTCATGGTGACATTAATTTTATAGAGGGTATTCAGGAATCATGTAATGTTGTTTTTTTTGAAATTGGTTTAGCACTACATGATAATAGTAAATATTCTGGGGATGCTTTTTATCATTATTCAAAGATATTAGGGTTAGATGAACCTGCTGGGGTTGATCTACCATTTGAATCTAAAGGTATAATCCCAAATAAAAAGTGGAAAACTGAATATTTTAAAGATATTCCAGTTCTTGCAAAATGGTATCCTGGAGATACAGTAAATATGGCTATCGGTCAAGGAGATATTTTACTTTCACCAATTCAAATAGCTCAACTTTATTCAGTTGCAGCTAATAAAGGAGAATTAATGACTCCTTATATTAGTTTGAAAATAGTTTCGCCACAAAAAGAGTTGGTAGAAAATACAGTTAGAGTAGTAAACAATAGAAAAACAGTAGATAAGGAAATCTTTGAAACAATAGAAGAAGGATTTATTTTGGTTACAAAGAAAGGCACTGCAAAAACAGCTTTTCAGGATTTTCCTTTGGATAAGATCCCCGTTGCTGGAAAAACTGGGACAGCTGAGGTTAGAGGAAAACAGGGCTACTCCTGGTTTGCATGTTATGCCCCTGTTGATGATCCTGAATATATTATTGTATCGATGATTGAGGAAGCTGGTTCAGGTGGAAAATCTGCAGCTCCTATTGCAAGAGAATTACTTGAATTTATTTATGAGGTCGAGAGCGGTCACGAGAGTGAAGAATAAAATATAAAATAATAAGATGCTAAGTGTGCTAATGAAAATGATGGATAAAATATAAAAGAATAAAAATAATAAGAGTGACAATGAAAATGAGAAATAAGATAAAAACTTATTTAAAAAGAAATAAAATATTAACTAATATAAAGGATTTTATAAGAGGATTTGACTACATCTTATTTTTTTCTGCTATATTGCTTGTAATTTATGGATTAATTTTAATAAACAGTGCTATTGGATTAAAGGAGTTTTCATTTAATTTTGATTTCTCATCATTTTTTTATAGACAGATATTATGGTCAATATTAGGATTGATAATCTTTTTCATACTTCTATTTTTTAATTATGCATGGTTAAAAAAATTCTGGTGGTTAGTATATATAATTAATTTAGTAGGACTTATTGCAGTTTTTATTATTGGTCATGTCTCTCATGGAGCAAGAAGCTGGATAGGATGGAGGATGTTGAAAATAGAACCATCAGAGTTTTTTAAAATTGGAATTATTATAACTTTGGCTGGTTTTTTATCTAGAAAAAAAGAAGAGGATGTGAATTTCTTCCATCTTTTTATAACAATTTTTCTAGCAGGGTTACCAATTATACTAATAATATTACAACCTGATATAGGTACAGCTGTTATATATATTGGAATTGTGATTGGAATTTTATATTTAGCTGGACTCAGGAAAATATATCTTTTTACTTTATTCATTTTAGGCCTTTTAAGCATTTTAATAATTATAAAATTTGGATATGTAGAGCAATATGTATTAAATAGACTACTTGTATTTCTAAACCCAAATCTTGACCCTTACGGAATTGGCTACACATTAAACCAATCAATAATTGCCATTGGCTCGGGTGGACTATTTGGAAAAGGCTTATTTAAAGGAATTCAAACTGCTCTTCGTTTTGTTCCCGAACCTCATACAGATTTTATTTTTTGCATACTTGGAGAGGAATTGGGATTTGTGGGCGCAGTAATTTTGATTTCCTTATATGCAATAATCATTTTTAGGATAATAAGAGTTGGAATAACCTCTAAGGATAAATTTGGAGCCCTTATTTGTGGTGGAATTGCTACTTTCCTTTTACTACAATTTTTTATAAATATTGGAGTGACTATAGGAATTATGCCTATTACTGGGCTTACCCTTCCTCTTATAAGTTATGGTGGAAGCTCTCTAATTACTACATTTTTTGGATTGGGGTTGGTGGAGAGTATTTATCTGAGAAGATTTTATACCCCATAATAGGGGTCAGGTTTTTACATGGGACATATCAACTTTGAGTATATTTTCTCTCCCCCCCCCCTTCTCCTTACCCTTCGTTACACTGGAGGGTCAAGGACAAGCTCTAAACCTGAGGTCAAGGATAGGCTTTACACTCAAGGGTCAAGAGTAGTCAATATAGAGGTCAGGTCTTGATATAAGACATATTTATTTCAAAGATTTAATATCAGTTTCTTTTATAAAAATTTTAGGTATTATAATAAATTAAAAAAGTTAAAATATTTTTAAGAATTAGATTTGAAAAAATTATGGTTATAAAAAATACTTTGAAAAATAAATCTAAAATGAATTTAAAACCCATAAATATATATCCATTAATTAATAAGGTTAGAAAACCAGCTCAATATATCGGCGGAGAATTAAACTGTGTTCATAAGGATATTAAAAAATGCAAAGCATCAATGATCCTGGCTTTTCCAGACCTTTATGAGATAGGAATGTCAAGTATGGCTATTCACATTCTCTACAATATCATAAATAACCACCCAGGCTTTGTTGTAGAAAGAGTATTTTCTCCATGGCTGGATATGGAAGAGCAAATGAGGACATTAAATATTCCTCTCTTTTCTTTAGAAAGCAGGTTGCCTATTAAAGAATTTGATATATTAGGTTTTTCTATTCAACATGAGCTATGTTTTACAAATATACTAAATATGCTAAATCTTGCAAAAATACCTATAAATAGCAAAGATAGGGGTGAAGAATATCCAATTATAATAGCTGGTGGACCAGGTGTTTTTAATCCGGAACCCATGTCTCCTTTTATTGACTTTTTTGTAATAGGAGATGGTGAAAAAGTTGTTATAGAAATTCTTAAAAAAGTAGCAAAATTAAAAAATAAAGGTTTTAAAAAAACTGAAATTATTAAGGAAATTGGTCAAATTGATGGAATTTATGTACCTGAATATTATGATTTCATTTATGAAACTGATGGAAGATTAAAGGAAATAAATGTGAAAAATTCATTTCCTAAAAAAGTTGTAAAAAATATCTATACAGATTTTGATAATTATAATAAGTCAATGAAATTGATAGTTCCTAACACCAAAATTGTACATGATAGATTTGGGGTTGAGATAATGCGAGGATGTAGCAGGGGTTGCAGATTTTGTTTAGCAGGTTCAATTTATAAACCTGTCAGAGAGCAAAATACAAAATCAATTCTAAAATTAATTAAAGATGGATTAGCAAATACAGGTTATGGTGAAATCTCACTATCCTCACTCTCTTCAACTGATTATTCTCAAATTGATTATTTGTTAAAAAATTTAAGGAGAAATTTAAGTGATAGTCATGTTGCCATATCATTACCATCTCTTAGATGTGATTCTTTTTCTGTTAAATTAGCTAATTTAATAGGGCAGGAAAGAAAAACAGGACTTACATTTGCTCCTGAAACCGGAACTCAGAGATTAAGAGATGTTATAAATAAAGATATTAAAGATGAAGATATTTTCGAATGTATTCGAGCGGTATTCTCAAGTGGTTGGGAGAAAATTAAACTTTATTTTATGATAGGACTTCCCACTGAAAAAAAAGAAGATTTAGATGGGATAGTAAGTATAATAAATAGAGTATTAAAAATTGCTAAATACGAGGTTCCGAAAAATAAATGGCATAGAGTAAAAATAAATATAAATATTTCACCCTTTTGTCCAAAATCGCACACACCATTTCAATGGGTTGGTCAGGATTTACCTGAAAATTTAAATAGAAAGATAGATTATTTAAGAAGTAAACTTAAAAGCAAAAAAATATTTTTAAAAATTCACGATACAAAAATGAGTCAAGTAGAAGCTGTTCTTGCAAGAGGTGATAGAAGAGTTTCAAAAGCAATAGAGATTGCCTGGGAATCGGGTTGTAAATTTGATAGTTGGACTGAAAAATTTTCTTATGATAGATGGACAACTGCTTTTAAAAAAGCCAATATCAATATTCAGTTTTATGCAAATAGACAAAGGGATGATGATGAAATATTTCCATGGGAAACAATTTCTACTGGTCAATATAGGAAGTTTCTATTTAATGAATATAAAAAAGCTCTAAAAGGAAAAACTACTCCCGATTGTAGGTTTGTAGGATGTATTAACTGTGGTTTACAAGAAATAATCAAGTGCAATATAAAAATTTGAATTTACAAAAGGAGATTTAAAGGAAGGAGAAAACTGAGAAAATAAGTATGGTTAGAAATATTAATAAAATTATTATGCGTTTTAGATTTTCGAAACAGAATGATATAAAATATATATCTCATTTAGATTTGATTACTCTATTAATAAGAGCATTAAGAAGGGCAAAAATACCAATTCATTATTCAAGGGGATATCATCCTAAACTAAAATTATCAACTGCATTTGCATTAAAAGTAGGATGGGAAAGTATAGGTGAGTACGCCGATATAGTTTTAAAAAAGAAGCTATTACCAGATCTTTTTAAAGAAAGATTGAATAATCAATTACCAGAGGGAGTAGAAATTTTAAAAGCAATATGTGGGAGTTCGTCTAAGTCACTTTCAAATCAAATAAATTGTGCAAAATATCAGATAACATTGTCTCATTACCATAAAAAGAAAGAATTGGAGAAAATTAAGAAGGTCCAATATTTTAGAGAGCGGTTATTTAACATTAAAATAAGAGAACTAAATAATAATATTTTAATATTAAATTTTTTAACACCTATTGGTAGTGGAAATGACTTAGATATCAATGATTTTATTAAATTTTTAAACTCCATAAAAAATGAGTTAAGATTTATTTTAAAGAGAGTTTTAAGAGTAAATATGTATAGAAAGGAGGGGGATTTTCTTTTAAGCCCCTTTTCATTATTGAAATAATCGTATTGATCTTTAAGATAAATAAGGGGATTTTTTATGTACATTTTTTAAACACTTTTGAAAAATTCAACTTGTAATTTCAATTTTCAAAAGAAGAAACACAATTTTTAATTATTATTTATTATAATACTTAAATGAAACTCAAATAATTATTTAATTTTTTTAAACAAGGGATATATAAAAGAGATTTTTATGAAATATGATTTATTAATAACTTCTGAGCCAAATGAAACCAGAGTAGCTATTTTAGAAAATAATAAGGTAGTTGAACTCTATTTTGACAGAAAAGACAAAGAATCAGTAATCGGTAATATCTATTTGGGAAGAGTTCAAAATATAATGCCAGGTTTAGATTCAGCTTTTGTGGATATAGGAATTGAGAAGAATGCATTTTTATTTGTAAAAGAGGTTGTTACTCCTTTTGAAGAAACCGATAAAGAATTAAAAAGAGAAATAAAGCAAGTATTAAAACCTGGACAGATGTTAGTGGTTCAGGTAACAAGAGTTCCAATGGGTACGAAGGGAGCGAGATTAACATCTTTTATATCTCTTCCTGAAAGACATTTAGTCATGATGCCATATGATGAAGGTGTGGGTGTTTCTAAAAAGCTTGATAGTCAGGAGAGATTAAGGCTAAGAAAATTAAGCGAAAAATTAAAAATTAAAAATTTCGGAATAATAATTAGAACTGCTGCAGAGGGTGTTCAGTTATATACTTTAAATAAGGAGTTAAAATATCTTAAACGCTTATGGAGAAGTATACAAAAGAGAGTCAGGAGGTTGAGTACTCCAACTCTGATCTATAAAGAATTGGATTTAAGCCGTAGAGTTTTAAGAGATAGATTGACCTTAAATTTTAATAGCATAATTGTGGATAATAGCCATTTATATAAAAATCTATCTTACTATTTAAAAAAGAAAATTCCTCAAATGCGGTCAAAATTACAATTGTATAGAGGAGAAAAACCGTTATTTGAAAAAAAAGGCATCGAGAGAGTAATTAACCTGGCGCTTGAAAGGAAAGTTTGGTTAAAATCTGGTGGGTTTATTGTAATTGATAAAACAGAAGCACTAACTGCTATTGATGTAAACTCTGGACGTTTTTTAGGAAAAGGAAGTTTTAAAGAGACCATACTTCAAACAAATTTAGAAGCTGTAGAGGAAATTAATAGGCAAATTAGACTACGTGATATTGGAGGATTGATTGTTATTGATTTCATTGATATGGAGAAGGAGAGCCACAGGAAGAAAGTTGTGGATGCTATGAAGAGAGAATTAGAATCTGACAAAGCAACAACTAATATCTCTGATATTTCGGAATTTGGTTTACTTGAGATGACAAGAAAGAATGTTACAGAGGGAGTTCAAGAAGTCTTATGTAAACCCTGTCCTTATTGTGATGAAAGTGGATACATATTATCCGAGGAATCTATGAGGTTAAAAACCGAGAGGGAAATTTTAAAAATTACACGAGAAAACAAATCAGAAGCATTCCTTATAGAATTAAACAGCACAGTTGCTGCCATGGTTATAGGTCAGGGTGGAGAAAATCTAAGAAGATTGGAGGATATAACTAAAAAACATATTTCTATAAGGGGTAATGACAGTATCCCAATTAATGCTTTTAATTTAGTTAAGCAGGGAACAAGAAGTGAAATAGAAAAAGCAGCTATACCTGTTTATCAAGGGCAGATTTTAGATATATTAATTGAAGAACCTCATTCATATATTTCAAAGGATGCTATTTCGAGAATTGGAGGGTACGTTATACACATAATTGATGGCAGGAAATATCTTCATAAGAGAAAGAGAGTAAAAATAATAGATATTACAAAAACCCATGCTCAAGCTGAAATAGTTTGACCAGAAAGGATAATTTTGGTATAATTTGCGATTATTTTAAATTTAAACATTTAAATTTAAATCAATATGTTTAGATTTACTATTTAAATATATTAATAAAGAGGATTTATTATACAAAATATAAACTGAAAGGAGATCGAAATTTATATAGTTCTTGAAACTGGAGGAAAACAGTATAAAGTTGAATTAGGAGAATCTTTCTTAATTGAGAAGGTAAAAGGTGAAAAAGGAGATGAGATTATTTTTGAAAGTATAAAATTGATTTCATCTGATGATGGATTAATAATTAATAAAAATGATCTTTCAAAATATAAGGTAATTGGAGAAATAGTCGAGCATATCAAAGGTAAAAAAATAATAGCTTTTAAGCATACTTCTAAAACTGGGTATAGGAGGAAGATAGGCCATAGACAAAGATATACAAAAGTAGTTTTAAAAGAGATTCAAACACCTATACCAAAAAAGAAAAAATCAGAAAGAAGTGCTAAAAAATCAAAAAAAGTTAAAGAGGAATCAAATAAAGCTAAACAAGAAACAAATAAAGCCAAAAAAGAGTCAAGAAAAGTTAAATAAAAAAAATATTAAATAAATTAAATTCAATATAAATGATAAATAGGTTATAATATTATATAAAGGTGATATAAATGGCACATAAGAAAGCTACGGGAAAATCACGTAATGGAAGAGAGAGTGGATCAAAGCGTTTAGGAATAAAGCGTTTTGGTGGGCAGTTTGTAAATGCTGGGGAAATTCTTGTTAGACAGAGAGGTACCTGTTATAAACCAGGATTTAATGTTGGAAGAGGAAGAGATGATACTCTTTTTGCTAAACTTTCAGGAACTGTATTTTTTAGAAGATCATCCAAAAATAGTAAAACTATAAATATAATACCTTCCTAAATATACTATAAATATTATATTTTCTTATTTTTTAATATAATAGTAAAAAATAGAAATTTTAGATATATTTTGTTTACAATAAAATAATTAAAACTAAAATAAAAATAGACCATAAAACTATGGTCTATTTTTTATTAAAAAAATTAGTATATTGGTGTATTTTATAAAAACTATCATATAATATTGATAAAAATTTAAAAACTAAATGAAAGAATAAATTTTAAAAGATGAAATACAAAGAAAAACTTGATATTTTAGATGAAGCCAGGATATTCGTTAAAGGTGGGGATGGAGGTAATGGTTGTGTTAGTTTTCTCAGGACAAAATATAAAGCAAAGGGTGGACCAAATGGTGGAAGTGGAGGAGATGGAGGAAATGTTATTTTAATAGCTGACTTGACAAAAGATTCATTACTTGATTTCAATTATAATGTTCATTTCAAAGCAGAGAGAGGTGAACATGGAAAAGGTGGAAATAAACATGGAAAAACTGGAAAAAACTTAATAATAAAAGTCCCAGTTGGTACAGTTATAAAAGATGAAAACGGATTAGTTACTGCAGACTTATATGAAAATGGTATGGAAATGATTATAGCTAAAGGTGGAAGAGGAGGGAAAGGAAATAAAAGTTTTGTGAGTTCAAAATTAAGAGCCCCAACTTTTGCTGAAAAAGGAGAAACTGTTGATGGGAAATGGATTAATATTGAATTAAGATTGATTGCTGATATTGGGATAGTGGGATTTCCAAATGTAGGAAAGTCGACCTTACTTAGTAAATTGACATCAGCTAAACCAAAAATTGCTAATTACCCATTTACAACTTTATATCCAAAATTAGGAGTTAGAGGAGAGGAGGATTTCAGCTATATAATTGCGGAGATTCCAGGATTAGTTGAAGGAGCTCATAAAGGGGCTGGTTTAGGAATTAGATTTTTAAAACACCTTTTAAGAACAGAAATTATAATTCATATTTTGGAGGTTTCAATTTCATCCTATAGGGATCCCATTGAAGACTATAAGAAATTAAATAATGAGATGAAATTATTTGACAAACAATTAATTAAAATGCCTCAGATTATTGCTTTAAACAAAGTGGATTTATTAAAAGATGATGAAGAAATAAAAAGGGTAGAAAAATTTTTTAAAGAAAAATATAAAAAAGATGTCCACATAATTTCAGCTCTTATGTCCAAAGGTTTGGAAAATCTTAGTATTGATGTTAAAAATCAATTAAAAAAGATAGAAGAAAGAAAAAAGAAAAAACCTAAAATAATTAAGAAATATATCTTTAAAGAGAAAAAGAAAATAGAAATTAAAAAGGAAGGTAGTACATTTAGAGTAATGGGAAATGAGGTGGAAAGGATTGTAAAAATGACAGATTTCGACAATTCACAAGCCATTTCATATTTACAGAAGAGATTTGATAAACTGAAATTAGATGAAAAATTATTAAAATATGGAGCAAGAGAAGGGGATACTATATTAATTTGTGATAAGAGTTTTGAGTTTGTACCTGGAAAAAGTAATAAAAAAAGAAGATGAAATAAGATAAAATTTATGTTATAATACCTGATTAAATTTAATATTATAAATGTATTAAATTATATATTGTAATAATATTTTTAAATATTATTTTTATTTCATTCATTTTTTACTTTTAATTTGTATTATTAATTTTTAAAATATTTAGCAAATTACAAACTATATATATTTTCACAAGGTAGGTGTAAATTTGAAATTAGGAATAATGGGAGGTACTTTTAACCCCATTCACTATGGACATTTAGTAACAGCAGAGGAAGCCAGGATACAATTTAATTTAGATAGAGTCATATTTATTCCTGCTGGTGATCCTTACTATAAAAAGGGTCAAAAAATTGTTACTGCACAGCAGAGATATCTAATGACAATTATGGCCACAGGCTCAAATCCTTATTTTTATGTATCAAGAATAGAAATTGACCGTCATAAACCCACATATACAATTGATACATTAATTGAATTAAATAAAATTTATAAGGATTCGCAATTTTTCTTTATAACAGGTGCTGATGCAGTTTTAGATATACTTACCTGGAAAAATCCTGATGATATTTTAAATTTGTGTACTTTTATTGCAGCTACCCGCCCAGGTTATGATATGAGTAAAATAGATGAAATTAAGAAAAAGTTAAAGGACGAAAGAGAAATAACTAATATTAATACTAAAATACATATTATAAGAATACCAGCACTCGCTATTTCCTCAACAGATATTAGAAATAGGGTAAAAGAGGGAAAGCCAATTAGATATCTTTTACCAGAGGGAGTGGTTAATCATATTTATAAAATGGGTTTCTACAAAGAATAGTTTATTTCTTAAACTTAAATAAATTATTAAGAAAGTGTAAAATCAAGTGATAACTTTTCTTATAAAATATAAGAATTCAAGATTGAGTTATATTTAGTGAGGAGATTAGAATTGGAAAAGCAGAATATTGGTACGAGAATGAGAAGGAGATTGGAATCAAGAAAGAAGAAGAGAAAATTGTTCATAATATTCTTCTCTTTATTAGTGATCTTATTGCTAATTTATTTGATTTTTTATATTCTTCGACCAGCTGAAAAAATAGGTAAAGAGCCAACAGTTATTTCAGAGGAAGAAACTACAGGTGAAATTAAAGAGGAAGTAGTTTTTACTGGAAGAAAAAACTTTTTAATAATTGGTTCTGATCATGGTTTAGAACAAATCTCTCCAAATTCAGTTGTATTAGTTAGTTATAATTCTAGTTCAGAAGAGGCTCTAATGCTCTCTATACCTTTAAGAACATTATTACAATCTGATGAAGAAGCCATGACTGTAGAGAAGTTATTAAAAGAATTTCAAGTTGAGGATTTAAAATTAGCTATAAAGAATACACTGGTAACGGAAATAGATAATTATATTTTGGTTAATATTTTTGACTTAGTAGAGAAAATTGGTGGAATTTCTGTTTATATTCCAGAGAGTATAAGCTTTCCAGATGTTGACAGCAATGTTACAGTTACACTTGAAAAAGGGGAGAGAAATTTAACTGGAGACTTAGCTATAAGTTATCTACATTATACAAGTGGAGAGAGTGAAAGCATATTACAAGTTTCAGATCAACAAGATGTTCATCTTTCCATTTTAGATAAATTGATGGCTGATAAGGATTTTTCTGAGATAGCTAATGAAATGCAATTGATTTCGGAATACATTTCATCTGACTTCTCTGATGTTGAACTAATATCTTTAGGTTCATCTATAGTGAAATTAGAAGAATCTAAAATCTTTAAGAACAAAACTTTACCAGTATTAGCAACAAAAATTGATGGTGGAAACTATTATGTTCCACAAATTGAGGAAACAGCTAAGATACTTAGTGAATTTACAACTGTTGCAGAGATTAAAGAAAGAGAAAAATCCAATATCATAGTTTTAAATGGTTGTGGAAGCCCTGGAATTGCTCATAATTTAAGTAATAAACTGCAACGGGATTTTCAAATAGTTGAAATAGGAAACGCAGCTAGTTTTCAATATACAATGTCTGAAATAATAGTAACCTCATTTAATATAAATTCGATTGAAGATGCTATTTCCATTAGAAATACTATGGGAGTAGGAGAGATAATAACGGATGGAGGATTAACTGAGGCAACCAAACAGAAGACCGATATTGTTATAATAATAGGTGGTGATTATATACCATTATAGAGATCAGATCTTGAAATAAAATATATCTGCTTTGGGTATACTTTCTTGACTGATAATGTCTTCGAAAGTATATCACAAAGCTACTTCAAAGTTATAAGTGGTTAAATATTGAAATATATATAAAAATAAATTATAGAAAAATTAACTTTAAACAGGAAGAGGTAAGAAAAGGTAGCTAAGAAAATATCTTATAAAAAATCTCCGTTACATGCTATCAAGGCAGCTAAAGCTGCTGATGACAAAAAAGCTCTAAATATTTTAGTTTTAGATGTAAGTGGTAGACTGATAATTACTGATTATTTTGTAATATGTAGTGGTCAAACAGATAGGCAAATAAAAAGTATATCTGATGAAATACAGAAAAGACTAAAGGAAAATGATATATTACCACTTAGAATTGAGGGTTCTGCTGTGGGAGGATGGGTTCTTCTGGACTATTATGATTTTGTCGTTCACATTTTCAATATCGAATTAAGGAATTACTACAAACTAGAACGGTTGTGGAGAGACGCTCCTAACATTTCATGGAATAGTCAATAAGTGCTTAGTAAACAAAAAAGGGCAAATTTCTATTAAATTTATAATTAAAATACCAAAAATTTTAATTGAATTTGAACTTTTGAAATGATATAAGTGTTTATAAAAATCAAGTATTTATAAGAGTGGGGATGTAGCTCAGTGGAAGAGCGCTTCTCTGGCAGGGAAGAGGTCGTGGGTTCAAGTCCCATCATCTCCACCATTATTTTATTAAAAATAATAGATAAATTTTAAATGGACTTATTTATAATATATATTAGGTGGATATCATGGAAAAGTACAATCCTCAAAAGATAGAAAAAAAATGGCGAATAATCTGGGAAGAGAGTAAAATCTATAGAACTGAAGAGACACTTG
This sequence comes from Actinomycetes bacterium, assembly GCA_023129485.1. Taxonomy (GTDB): domain Bacteria; phylum Actinomycetota; class Humimicrobiia; order JAHJRV01; family JAHJRV01; genus JAHJRV01. Next base: position 31,189 of record JAGMBY010000006.1, read on the forward strand.
AGAAACCAAAATATTACTGTTTGGATTTTTTCCCATATCCTTCTGGAGATGGTTTATCGGTAGGTCATTGTAAGAATTATATTCCTACGGATGTATTTTCAAGGTTCAAGAAAATGTGCGGATATAGTGTACTTCATCCCATGGGATGGGATGCATTCGGACAACCTGCTGAGCAAGAAGCTATAAATAAAGGTATTCATCCAAAAATAACAACAGAAAAATACACTGCAAATTATAAAAGGCAACTAAGTTTAATTGGAACATCATATGATTGGGAAAGAGAAATTAACTCAAGCCATCCCGATTATTATAAATGGACTCAATGGTTCTTCCTGCTTCTGTATAAAAGGGGTTTAGCTTATCGCAAAAAAGCTCCAGTCAATTGGTGTCCGACCTGTCTCACTGTTCTTGCAAATGAAGAGATAGAAGATGGTAAATGCTGGAGATGTGGCAGTGAAGTTACAAAAAGGGATTTAATGCAATGGTTTTTCAAAATTACTGATTATGCAGATTATCTTTTGAAGGATTTGGAAACTATTGATTGGCCTGAAAAGATAGTATTAATGCAGCAAAATTGGATTGGAAGAAGTGAGGGAATAGAGTTTAATTTGAAAGTTAAAAATAGTGAAAAAACTATACCTGTTTTCACCACTAGACCCGACACAATTTATGGAATGACTTTTGTTGTTTTAGCACCAGAACACCCGTTAATTAATGAACTGACAACTCAAGAATTTAAAAATGCTGTTGAAAACTATCGTAAGATTGCTTATCAGAAATCCGAGATTCAAAGACTTGCTCTTGAGAAAGAAAAGGATGGAGTCTTTATTGGTGCATATGCTATAAATCCTATGAATAATGAAGAGGTTCCGATATACGTTACAGATTATGTGCTTATGACATATGGAACAGGAGCAATAATGGCAGTTCCTGCTCATGATGAGAGAGATTTTGAATTTGCTAAGAAATATAATCTACTAATTAGAGTTGTAATATCTCCACCTGATTGGGAAGGGGAGGAGTTAAAAGAAGCGTACACTGGAAAAGGAATTATGGTAAACTCGGATGAATATAATGGATTACCTTCTCAAGAAGGGATTGAAAAAATTTGTAATTATTTAGACAACAAAGGTATAGGTAGAAGAAAAGTAAATTATAAAATGAGAGATTGGTTAATCTCAAGGCAACGTTATTGGGGTGCCCCAATACCCATTATATATTGTGATGCTTGTGGTGAAGTCCCGGTTCCAGAGGAAGATTTACCTGTTTTACTACCGGATATTGAAAAATATCAACCCACGGAGACTGGTGAATCTCCTTTAGCAAAAGTTCAAGAATTTGTTAATACATTTTGTCCAAAGTGTAGAAAACTCGCAAAGCGTGAAACAGACACAATGGGAGGATTTGCTTGTTCTTCCTGGTATTTCTTAAGATTCACAAGCCCACATTATAAAAAAGGTCCATTTAATCCTGATAAGGTTAAATATTGGATGCCAGTTGATTTGTATGTTGGAGGTGCGGAACATGCAGTGATGCATCTACTTTATGCAAGATTCTGGACTAAAGTCATGTATGATGCAAATATTGTAAATTTTAGAGAACCGTTCAATAAGCTATTAAATCAGGGTATGATGCATGCACCTGATGGTAGATTGATGTCAAAATCCAAGGGAAATGTAATAACTCCTGATGAAGTAGTTGCAGAATATAGTGCTGATGCATTGAGAGCTTATGAATTATTCTTAGGACCTTTTGAACAAGATGCTATATGGAGTGATAGAGGAATAAATGGTGTATTTAGATTCTTAAATAGAGTTTGGAGACTAATACTTAAGGAGAAACCTTTAATATTTACAAAGAGACCATCAGGTGGTGCTGAGGATATTAGTAGGCAATTGCAAAAGATGACACACAAGACAATTAAAAAAGTGACATTAGATTTTGAAAAATTCAAATTCAATACAGCAGTCGCAGCTTTAATGGAATATATCAATTTTTTATACAGTTCACTTGATAAAAAAGTTTTAGAAGAGATCTGGTCAGAAACAATAGATACACTGATGCTTTTACTTGCACCTATTGCACCATTTATGACTGAGGAACTCTGGGAAAGAACAGGTCATAAAGAAAGTATTCACATACAACCCTGGCCTAAATGGGATGAGAAATTAACTTATGAGGAAAAATTCACATTGGTCATTCAAGTAAACGGTAAATTAAGAGATAGAGTAGAAGTCCCAGTTGGAATATCAGATGAGGAAATGAAAAAGATAGCACTAAAATCACCAAATGCTCAAAAATTCATTAAAGATAAAGAGATAATTAAATTTGTAACAGTCCCAAATAAACTAATAAATATAGTTGCTAAGTAAGTGTCAGGTCTTGACATGGGACATATTAGAACTAATAAATATAGTTGCTAAGTAAAAATAGATTCAATTGTCATTTATACAATAAAATTAAATAATACTTGAGAATAATTTTATAAAAGTATAAAAGGAGTGGGTTAAAAACCACTCCTTTTTTTATTAATAACTTTAAATTATTTATTTTTCAGTAAGTTAACGCTCACTCTCTAATTCCCCTAATAGGATGGCAACTCAATTAAAGTTTATGAGCTTGTTTCATTTTTATTACAAATTATTCAATTAGGAATTTGTATATTTATAATTTAAAACATTATAATATTATATATTTACATAAATGTATAAATATGTTATAATTTAGTTAATTTTTAAATAGATTTAATAAAGGATTCATTTCTAAATGGAATTAATTAAAGAAAAAGTAAATAACTACCTGAGTAAATTTAAATTAAAAATTTTTAATATAAAAAATATAACTTTTGAAAAGTGGCAGATTTTAGCCGTGGTTCTCTTTGCAATAATTATTGTTATTGGTAGTGTATATCTATATTTTAGTTCAAAACCCAAACTATCTGAACCTGGACTTCCTGTACAAAACTTATCACAAATCAATAAGAATCAAAATGAAATTAAAAATGAGAATAATAAATATTTTATGGAAAATGAAGTAACTTCATTAAATCAGAATAATTTTGACTATTCAACTGATGAAGAAAATACATTATTTGATGTAAATGATACTTATTTATCTGATGGGAATAACTATGAAGAATTAAAAAATAAAGAAATTGTTGTGCATGTTTGTGGTGAAGTTAAATATCCAGGAGTATATTATCTTAAGTATGGGCAGCGAGTTTATGATGCTATTCAAAAAGCAGGTGGCGCCACAGAGGATGCTGATATTCATTTAATGAATTTAGCTCAAATTTTATATGATGAGGAAAGAGTATATATCCCAAAGAAAGGTGAATTTATGTCAACAAACAGTTTTGGTTTAAACCCTATAGCTAATCAAAAAATAAATATAAATAGGGTAGACTCCTTAACATTGCAGGAGCTTCCAGGAATAGGACCTACCTTAGCTCAAAGAATAATAGATTATCGTAAAGAAATTGGTAGGTTTAAAAGCATAGAACAGTTATTGAATGTAAAAGGAATTGGTCCATCAAAATTCAATGATATCAAAGACAAAATACAGGTGTGAGTAATTTAAGGTAGTTCTCCATTAAATTTGTAAACCTTAACTAAGTTAGTCATAAATTTTTCTGAAAAGTGGGAGATGAAAGTTAATAAATAATAAAAACATTGGACAAAAAGAAACTTCAAGTTTGGATTTACTACATAACACCTTCATATATATTAGGTATTGTAATAGGAGAAAATATCAAAATTTCCCTATCTTCAATTATCATTTTTCTGTCAATTCTATCTATAATAATCATTTTCTGTAGCTTTTATGATGGAAGATTTATTAAATATCTGATAATAGCATTATTTCTGATTATTGGAATTTTTATTATCAATTTAACTCAAACTGAAATGTCACAAAGCATTCTACTTAAACTTTCTGAAGAGAAATCCTATGTTAAAGTAGAGGGTAATATCTGTTCAAGACCACATTTTTTCAAAAACTCCGTCTCATTCTTTTTACAAGTAAAGTACATAGATTTTAATGGCAAAAGATACAAATTAAATGATAGAACCCAGATAACATTATTTCATAATAATGAAAATCCAAATAATGATTTATTGGACAATTATAAAAAATTAAACTCTAAAGATGACTTAAAAGATTCTATTTTTTTAGGTAATAGCATTGCTATTTCTGGAAGATTGAATAAAATTGAAAGAGAGATTTCAAAAGGTTTTTCATGGGAGAAATATTTATATCATAATAAAATTCAGACAAAACTTGTTGCAGATGTCAGTAAAATTGAAGATATCTCAATACATATTTTATCAAGAATCAGGAAATATGTAGTTTACAAAGCCGAGAAACTTTTCAAAGAGAGGATAGATTCGAAACATTCTACCTTTCTGATTGGTGCAGTTTTAGGTGATAGAAGCGAAATTTCACCTGAGACAATAGAACACTTTACAAAATCTGGTTTACTTCATCTATTAGCAATTTCTGGACAAAACATGGTGCTTATCGCTTCTATAATAATATTCTTTTACCGAATATTCAAACTCTCATTTTTTAAGAGAATTTTTATAACAATAATAATGATTGTTTCCTATACATACCTTGTTGGTTATGAAGCATCAGTTTTAAGAGCTTCAATCACTACACTGCTAACTATGTTAGCATTAATTTTGGGAAGGAAGAAAGACCCATTTGCTTTGCTTTCAACATCAGCATTATTCTTAACTTTTTGGGATCCATTTTCAATATATGATGTAGGCTTTCAACTCTCTTTCTTATCTGTTGCTGGAATTTTTCTAATCTCACCTATAATAATGAAGCTTTTTAATAATAAAAAGAATTTATTAACTAACACTTTTTCAATAACATTTTCTGTTCAGTTAGCAATAGCTCCCATTACCCTTTATCATTTTAAACAGTTCTCTATTGTTTCCATATTGAGTAATTTTTTAGCTCTTCCTGTATCATCCTTGATATTAAGTTTGGGAATGATTTGTGTATGGTTATCATTAATATTTGAGAAAATGATTCATCCTCTCTTATGGGTTTTGGATAAAGCAACTGGTTATCTATTTCTAATTAGTGAATTCTGTTCAAAAATTCCATATGGTCAATTGTATTATTCAAAATTTTCTATTTATTTAGTTGTTGTATATTTCTTTTTCATGATAATTTCGCTGTATTTTCTTATAAAAACCAATGTTGAGCAAAAAGTCAAAACTAAATTTGTGCTTTCTTTAATAGCATTATTAATACTATTAGTATTTACTTATCAATTTCTTTTATCATTACCACCTAAAAATCTGTCAATTACTTTTTTTAATATTGGTAATGGAGATGCCTGCCTGGTTAGAACGCCTGAAGGTCATGATATTTTAATAGATGGAGGTCCTGAAGGAAAAAATATTGTGAAAAAACTTCATTTAAAAGGTGTTAAAAAGCTTAATTTAGTTATTCTATCTCATCCACATTCAGACCATATAGGTGGTTTAATAGAAGTATTAAATGAGATACCAGTAAACCTTGTTTTGGTTGGTAGCTTAGACCTTTCTGAATGTGATCATTCATTAATTGATAAATATAATTCTTTTTTAGAGATAATTAGAAATAAAAATATAAATATTAAATGTATAAAATCTAAGGATATTTTAAATATATCTTCTAAATTAAGTTTATTTTCAATTTGGCCTGATCCTGATAAAATCTCCTTTCTAAAATCAAACCTAAATAATCAATCATTAGTTTTTTTATTGAGGTATGCAAATAAAAGAATACTTTTTACTGGAGATGTTGAAATTGAGGCTCAAAAAGAAATTTTAAATGATTTTAAAAATTTATCCATAAATGCAGATATCTTGAAAGTTCCTCACCAGGGAAGCAAAGATGCAAATTTCTACCCCTTTTTAAAAGCAGTTTTACCCAAGATAAGTATTATTTCGGTAGGATTACATAATAAACATAATCACCCATCAGATGAAATAATTAAATCATTGAAGAAGATAAACTGTCCTATTTTTCGCACAGATAAAATGGGTGATATAAATTTAATTGCAATAAATAATAATTGGAAAATATCAAAAGAAAGATAATATAATTAAATAATTCATTTGCTACTGGAGATGTTTG
>JAGMBY010000060.1 GCA_023129485.1 Actinomycetes bacterium
AAACAATTGGTATCAATCCCAATAATAATATCACTAAACCTACACATATCTTTTGCAAGTGCTTCTAATTTAGGCAAAGTAAGTAATCCCATTCGCATTAAAGCTGATTCAATACGAGATTTCACGCAAGGACAGTTCTCTACTGTTATTGGTAAATCACTATCTTTAGATAGAAGTTCATATTTAATGTTTTCATTGTCATCGCCATCAGTAGAAACATGTATTTTGCCAAGGTTAACCATTTGCGGATTAAATTCTTGATGTAGTGGTTTCATTTTTTTCTCAATAAATGCTTTTTTCTCTTCGCTAGTCCATTCCAATTTAGCTTTCATATTATCTGAACAAGTGATATTTAATGTATATCCTTCCTTAAGTATGGTTGAAAGTAGGAATTCTAATTCACAGATATTGAATTTTTGTGCTACACCGTCCTCTCCGATTTCGGTTTCATATAGTTCGTTTTGGGATGGAATTGCTTCTTTTATTCTGTGTAAATATTCAGCATAAATTTCTCTTTTTAGAAAATCCTCGTATTCTTTTCGTAAATCTTTTGTTTCTCTTGGGGTACCAGAGGGTTTTTCACTATAAACCATTAGAGCTTCTATAATCGCATATTCTTTTTTTGTTAAGTATTTTTTCTTATCGTTACCAAATTCATGTGTGTTAAAATTATTTAAGGCATGTTTTTTTTCTACTTCTTGACTAAAATCTTTTCCTTTTTTAATATCTTTATTCGAAGGGTTTGGTCGATTAAAACTTGTAAGATTTACAATTAGATTTGATACTTTAGGATATCCATTACCATTTTTAGTTTTTTGTCCCCTGTTGCTAATCTTGGTCCTTTTCGAACTAAGCCACAGCAAACCTGGTGCACAGACTCTTGCCAGCAGGTTTGCCAGATCCGTAGTCCTACCAATTGAACGACTTGGAGCAATAAGAGTAATTATATCATTATTATTATCAATGCAATAGCCTCGAAATAGTAGGGAATATACGGATAGCGCATAATGTTCTAACGGACGATTTCTAACCAGCAATTTAACTTCTTTTCACGGTGCCATTTTTATTCCTCCTTCGCATTTTACATGCTTAATTTCTTAAAATACGATAAAAGCGTAATAAAAAACTGCCTCCCGGCATACTTTAATCATTTGAGAAGACATTGGGAACCTGGAATTATCAGGCCCCTTACAAAAAGTTAGAAAAAGTTAGCGAATTATTGAGCTGGTATAACTATCCCCTTAAGAAAATAGGACCTGTTTTTTCTATGGTTTAGCTTTCCCTTTTAGAAGCGTCTTCCTTTAGGACTTCTATCTATATATTAATATCTAAAGTTTTAACCATTTGGTTAAGAAACTCCTCAGATCCTATAGATTTTCCGCTAAAAGTTACCGAATTATTGACTTGGCATACATTCCCTATTAATCTAATTTAAAAGTAAAATATTAATTGTCTAAGAAATGGGATGTGTCCTTATTTATTCTAATTTATGTCAAATGTTGAGATTTGATCCCTCTTACACTTGCTAATGGGTTAACAGATAACATAATACATGCTTTGACTTTACTTAATAAAATATGTCCAAAATTAAGTTAGAAGTTTAAGAAATAATGTTGTCTCAATAAAACAGACAGTTATAAATTGACATTATTTCTAAAAACAAACGGTTAACTTGGTTAATTATTTAAAGCTTTCTGCTTCTTTTTTCATTATATAATCTACACAAGCATATGCACCATCTATTACAATAGTAGTACCAGTTATAAAACTAGCTTTATTAGAAGCTAAGAATAGTGCTAAATCTGCAACCTCCTCAGGTTTTCCATTTCTTTTTAACGGTGTTAATTTAACTGCTTCCAAAGATTCATCAGTAGACATTCCTGTATTTATCCAACCAGGAGCAATTGCATTTACACGAATATCTCTTTTACCCAGATTATTGGCTAAACTTTTTGTAACATTTATTAAAGCAGATTTGCTTACTGAATATGAAATACTTCCAAATGATCCAATAAAGCCATCAGTACTTGCTATATTTATTATACTACCACCTTTCCTTATATTATTATGCAATTTTATAGCTAATAAGAAAGGAGCATTTAAATTTACCTCTAAAGTATTAAACCATATATCCAAATTAAATTTTTCAAAATTTTCTCCCTCAAACATACCAGCATTATTAATAAGTACATCCATTTTTATACCAGTAAATTTATCGATTAATTTAATTGTTTGTTCACGAATTGAAAAATCTACTTTATATATTTCTAATTTTTCTTTATATTGTTTTTTTAGTTCTTCTGCTTCTTTTTTACTAGTATTATAAGTACCATGTACAATGTACCCTTCATTTATGAATTTTTCACATATAGCTTTACCGATTCCTCTTGAAACTCCGGTTATAATAGCAACTTTATCTTGAATAGCCATAATTATCCCCCTCTTAATGAAATAACAAATTATTTAAAAATTAATATTATAAGGCCCAATAGACCTGTTAATAAACCTATACAAAAAAATACAGTAAGTTTAATAATTTTTGAAGATACAATTGTAATCCAAGTAGATTCATCTAATGAATCTGAAGGTGTAGATTTATATATACTCTGTAAGGGCTGTAAAGTCCAAGATAGTAAGGACCAAAAAAAACTAGAAGTTAATGTTAATATTGCAGCAATTAACATGATGTGTATACACTTTGGTCTCGTATCACTTCCAAATACATTTGTATAAAAATTTACAGAAGTAGCGATAAAAATTCCTCCTAAAAATGCAAAATAATTAGAATTCAATAAAAACAATGAAAAGAAGGTTCTTTTAAATATATTTAAAATCTTCTTTACCAAAATTATTTATTTCCTTTCCAATAATAAGAATATTTTTTTGTTCTTTTTCATTTAATATCTTTTTTGTTAATTCTCTGTTTCTATTCTCAACATACACTTTTTCTTTATTTATTGAGTCAATTCTTTCCTTAGTTAGTTTATTAACCTGATCTTCTTCAAAACCCTCTTTTTCAATTTTGAATTTATATTTATAAATTTCTTGGGATTTTCTATCAATATCAATTATTTTTTTCGTATATATAACCTGTAAAATATGTAAAACATTTGACTTCATCAGACCAAATATTTTTTTTATTTGTGCCTGTCTTGATATACCTAATTCTCTTAAAGTACGATGTTCTCTATCACTCAGTACTAAATCACTAATCTCTAATGCAATTTCTGCTTGTAAATATTCTTGATTATCTTCATCCCATATTCGAAAACAATTAGTTAACATTGTTCTTCTATTTCCATCTTTTGAAATATCCCAAGCTAAAAAATTTTTTTGTACATAATCTTCATCTATCATTTTGATGCAATCAACTTCCGATTGATATTTTTCAGGTCCATCAACAAATAAAGTTAAATAGTTTTTTCCAATTACATCTTCTTTTCTATATTGATAAATACTTTCACAACTCCCAGTCCATAATACGATTTCAAATTTTCTATTACATGCCCACAAAGTAAATGGAGCTTTATCAATTACAGCTAATTTTAATTGATCTTCACGAGTAATCGCACGTTTTTTCTTAAATTCATTTACCGATTTTTTTAACTTTTCAATTTCATTTAACAATTCTTTCTTAGTTTTTTTTGAATTATCCATTAAGTTATCCTCATATATTTCAAAATGGTATCTGTTGAACAATACAATGTATATTACCGCCCCCTAAAAGTATTTCACGAGTGTAAATTTGATATATTTTATAATCAGGTAATAATTCTTTTAATTTTCTTTTCGCAAGATTATCATAATGATCGTTAAATTTAGGCATAATAATACCTTTATTGGATATATAGAAATTTATATATGAGGCGGACAATCTATCACCAGGCAAGCGCAGTTTTGATGTTTCTCCGATTGTTAATCCAGATGCTTCTTCTTTAGATAAGTATAATGGTTTTGGCTGCAATATTTTATGAATTTCAAATTTCCTTCCTTTAGCATCAGTTTCTCTACTTAATCTCTCAAATGCATTTAATGAAATCTCATATTGAGGATCATTTTTATCATCTGTCCAAGTTAATAAAATTATTCCAGGTTTAATAAAGCAACACAAATTATCTACATGTCCATCAGTCTCATCATTATATACTCCTCTCTTTAACCAAATAATCTTTTCAATATTTAGATATTCACATAGTATTTCTTCAATCTCATCTTTTGATAAATCAGGATTTCTATTCTTATTTAATAAACACTCTTCTGTAGTAATCAAGGTACCTTCACCATCTACATGAATTGAGCCACCCTCTAAAATAATACCAGGCTTATAATAATCAATTTTTTCTATAGATAATATTTTTTCAGCAACTAACGAATCTTGATCCCATGGATAATATAAGCCACTATCAATTCCTCCCCAAGCATTAAAATTCCAAACTACACCTCTTTTTTCTCCTCTATTATTTTTTATAAACAAAGGTCCGTTATCTCGGACCCATGCATCATTATAGGAAATTTCTACCACACGAATATTGCCTGGTAACATTTTCCTCGCGTTAAGATACTCTTTATTAACAACACCAACAGTAACTTGTTCAAATTTAGAAATTGTAATAGCAACTTCAGCAAATACTTTCTGAGCTGGTTTTGCATTCAACCTCCAAGTATCTTTTCTTTCTGGCCAAAGTATCCAACAACCAACATGAGGCTCAAATTCACCTGGCATATAGAAACCATCCTGTTTTGGTGTAGATTTTAATATTTGCATAACATATACCACCTAACATATATTTATGGGTGTAAATATTTATAACAGCCCATATTTGTTTGCATGTTTCTCATCAAATATCTTATTGCTTCGCATACACGCTCCTTTTTACCAAAAAGATTATGTGTTTCATTCATAACTTCTCCCAGACAATAACCTCCACAATGATATTTAGCAATACAGTTATTGCATCCTGGCATATTATCCACGTTACGTGATTTTATATAATTAATTTTTTCTTCATCGTAGATGATTTTATTATTCCTTCTATCCCATTTACCATAAATAAATACTGACATATGGTTATTATTAGCTCCAAATAAAGCCATATCACAGGCTGATACATATCCATCTGTTGTCAAATGTGGTACTGGTAAACAGGCCCTACAATGATATTTAGTTTTTTCATCAAAATTACAAGCTAAAAAGCTACCATAAAATATATTATACTTATCTGCATACTTTTTTGCTTTTAGATACTCTTTTGCATACTCTAAAATATCAATTTCTTCATATGCATCTTTCTCTCCTATAGATGGAAACATTGGATCTGTCCAAATATATTTCACGCCAAGATTAGCAAAATATCTGATATTATCAATTTGATTGTACAGATTCATATTATTAATAGTTGACCTAATACCAACCATACAAGTCCCTCTTCTTATTAAATATTTTATGTTTCTTTCTATTACAGATGATGTAGGCTTTCCTGTTATGGTTGGTCGATAATGATTCTGTACATCGGGTACACCATCTAAAGAAACCCAAATAATATCAATATTAGTCGATAACCATTTAGCAATAGTTATTGGAAATACACCATTTGTTTGAGTTTCTACAAGCAAGTTGTTCCCAGTTTTTTCATATGCATATTCCCTAATTTTCTTCATTAGTTCAAACTCCATAGTTGGTTCACCGGCAGCAAAAAAACGTATATGTCTACTATTGTTAGATTTAAAAAAATCATCAATTCCTATCTGTGCAAACTTAAAATCAAGCGTTTGATGTTTATATTTACGTTTATTAGTATAGCAATATACACAGTCTAAATTACATTTAGTAGTAAGGAAAAAAGAAATCATAACTTTCTTAGAATGTGACATTTTATACTCCATTATTTTTAATCTTAAATAATATGTACTGATTTCGAGCAGTGTTTGCAATTCCCTGAAAATAAAATATAAGGCTTTTATTCTTTGATCACTATTTCAATAAAAATACTTGTTTATTTTTCATAATTTTTTATTTATCATAAATATTTATACTTTAAGATAAAAAGTTTAAAAATAAAGTATATTAAAAAGCTAATCATATATTTTAAAGAATTAATAGGGACAGCTATTTATTTATTAACTTTCTTCTTAGGCTTTCCTTTCGGCTTTAACTTAAAAAAGTATTAAGGGGTCAGATCTTGAAATATCACTTTTTATCTTTCCGCTCGATTTTTTTATATGGTTTCGCGGAAGTGATGTCCAAGAAAAATAGCTGTCCCTATTATTATCCTATTATTATCCTATTATTATCCTCTCTTAAAACTGCTAAAAACCCCTGCTATTGTTTATACACGATGTTGGCAGCAGCAATTTTTCTCATATCTTATCTAATTCCTTTTTTAATTTATTTTTCACTTCTACACTAGGAACCTTGTCTACTACCCTTTCTGTAATTCCTTTCAAAATCTGAAAGCTATTTTTTAGATAGTTTTCTGAAGGCGTTTCAATTCCGTGTAATAAGTAATTTCTAACTTGTCGTAATTGTCTCAATTGATTAGCTTCTTCAGTCGTTAGTATCTTTTTATTTTGAAGAATTTTAAAGTCAGATATCAAGTATTTGTTAGTGCGAATTTCACTTGCTGAATAAAACTCTCTGACCGCTTTTTCCAATACCACCCAACATTTCACGAAAGATTCAAAACCTGATGCTTTGCGATCTGATATGTGAAGGTTTTTGAAATAGTTTTTAAGATTAGGTTTTTCAATGTCGTAAAACTCTACTAGTAACATATTTAATAGCTGGTCTGTTACTGATTCGCCGTAATCAAGATTGATTTTATTGATGTAGTTATTAAAATCCTTTGTATCAAGTTTTTTAATTGTGTTCAGGTAATTATTTAGAAGATATGTGTCACCAAGCTTTATTTTATTGAGATAGTTTTTATCGATGGTGTTCAATAAAAAGTTGGTAAGTTCATATTTGTCAGTAATATCATTTCTTTGTTTGGTTCTTTCTGTCATAGCAGATTGAAGTCTTTCAAGTGCTATTTCTCCACTCAAAACAAGTCCATTTATTTCATCTAAAATCGCTAATTCTTCCTTGGATAAATTACCTGAAAATGGTTTGTAAACAAGGTCGTGTTCTACTTCCGACCAAGCGTGCATAAGAACCGAAGCTACTTGGATTTCAGCAAGTGTGTCTGCATACCTTTTAGTCAAACTTTCTTCCTTTAGTTTTACTCGATAGTGTGTCGCCCAATAACCTGAAAAACGTTTGATGTGTTTTGGTATATGAGCTTCATTCGGAAATACCTTTTTTTTCTCAATGTAGAATAACTCTGTGATTATTTCATCAATGATTTCTCTCTCAGATGGAAAATAAAGCGATACTCTTACTCCTGCCAAATCAACAATGTCCTGAAAAATTTCATCTATCGTCTTATATTTTTTCTCTTCATTCCTTTTCAGGAGTTTATCTTTCAGTCTATCGGGTCTTTTAGCTCTAAAAGTCACGATGGCTTTTATTCCACGTTTGAATAACTGGTCTTCTATTTTGCTCGCAACAATCTGAGACAACTTTTGATAGTAGTCAAACTCTTTGTTGTATTGTTTTATAAAGTCGGCAATTATCTTCATTGTCGTGTCTTTGTTATTATTGTGCCAACGTTTGTGTATATTCATTGTTCCTAATACCGCCAATTTGATGGGATAAACACAATTTGGAGTGAACCCCTCAGGCTAGACACTTTAAGTCTTAACATACCATACATTCCCGAGAGCTATTCTTTGCCAGTAAATTCTTGGTAAATTCTTGGGTCAAATCTTTATTCTTGACAATATAATTTAATTAATTGTCAAGAATAAAGATTTGACCCCATTTTCTCCCATTATTATTCCACTTAAAATTTTTGAAAGGACCAAAACTTTTTATTTTATCAATTCTTTCAACCATATTTATTCCTCTTAGAACCTGACAACAGATCCCTTTTTGGAGTTAAAGTATTTATTGTTGGGATATTATATTAACTTATATATAAATCTGCTCTATGCCCTACAAAATATCACTTTCTCAACACTCTAAACCTTGCCGCACGGTATATCATATTTATTACGGATTTCCTGTTCAATTTCCATCCTTCCAGATTGATGTAAATTTGGTGTATAATACACTGCTACAGTAAGTTTCTCTCTACAATTTTTGTTCCAACAATCTTTTCTATCATGATTTTCAACTCTATATTTTACCTTAGCTGATTCACCAACATCAATAATATAATTTTTGTCACTTTTTTTACAAATTATTGCGTAAATTCCTGAAGAGTCTTCTATTTTATCTGTTGAAGAGTAAGGTCCATCAAATGTGTAATTATTAATATTTATAGACATAATAATCTCCTTTATTTATATCACAAAATATTCTTAGAGTACTTTGTGATATTATTTCTTTAAAGCT
>JAGMBY010000061.1 GCA_023129485.1 Actinomycetes bacterium
ACGCTTAATAGGGAGCATTACAATTGTGAATAAAGTTTATTGCATCTAAATATTTTTTTACCATATTTTTAATAGTATATTTGATTATTATTGTTTTACTATTCAACGAAAATTTCTTGCGTAACTCCTTATTTTCTATTAACAATTTTAATTTACAATTTAAGTCTTCTACATCATTTACTTTAAATATATATCCATTATACTCTTCTTTTACTAAATCAATGGCACTTCCACATTTATTGGTTGTAATGATTGGTAGGCCAAAACTCATTGCTTCATTTATAACTAAACCCCATATATCATATGTAGTAGGAAGTATAAAAATATCTGATATTTTATAGTAATTAACTAATTCATCTTTTTGTAAAAAGTTTTTTATAATAACATTTCTTATATTATATTTTTTAATATAATTCAGATATTCATTTTTTAAAGAACCTCCACCAATAATTAACAAACTCACATTGTTGTAATTAAGATCTTTATATGCTTTCAATAATATATTAATTCCTTTTCTTGGAATAAATTGTCCTATAGTTAATAATACTATTTTATTTAATCCTTCTTTATTTTTTTTATTTGTTATTTCATTTTCAGACAAAGGTTTCAAATCTTTTTTTGTATAATTAACAGAAGAAAATGGATATTCTAATATTTTATCTTTCTCAACATTATAATATTGTAGGTAATTTGTACAATTCTTTCCCGAAGACATATGGAGAGTGGCGGAGAAAATTAATTTTTTCTTAATATATTCAATAAAAATATTATTTTTTTTATAAAAACCACCATCTAAGGAAAGAATAAATGGGATATTGTTTTTATTTAACCACCAAATAGCAAATATATTTATTGGTAAAGCATAACCACCTACAATGTAAACATCAAACTTTTCTCTATTTAGCTTAAATAATATTTCATAATTTATACGTTTATTTATATTTGATGCGATAGTAATACCTTTAAGGATTTCATAATTGTAATTATAAGCTTTTTCTGATATTTTCCATTCTCTATTTATTTTTTCGTTATGTTCTGCAAACCATACTGTTAAATCTATATACTTCCCTAGTTCGTTATAAAAATCTACACGATAAGGAGATGGTATAGTAGAAATATATAATATTTTTTTCATAATATATTCCTCAAATAATAAAATAAATATTTATTTGATATCATCGTAAAAGTTAACGAACTTCTTCACTTTTTAATTCACTTTTAAAGTAAAGAAATTAATTTTGACTTATCTATTTTTTTCAGCGTCTTTTTGAGGAGAGATTAAATACAAAATATTGCCATTAATTATACAGTAAAAAGCACGCATCATTTTTTCAATATATTTTAGTAAAAGATTTTTTCTTACAAATCCATGCATTTCATTTACTATTTCATTTTCTTTTAAATAATGTGCTATATCATTCGATTTTGCTTCAGGATGAATTCTAAAACATCCAAATAATCTGGGAATATGTTTAATTCTTTTTGCCTTTATTAGTAATCTATAAAAAAAATCCATGTCGAAAGCGAAATCTAAATTTTCATTCATAGACCCACATTCTAAATAAAGTTTTTTTGTCCAGAAAGCAGATTGATTTGCCATTGACATGCCAACATATTTTAATCCTAATTTTGGCCATGGAGCATAACGAAGTGTTCTAATCGGTATATCATCTTTTGAAATAAGAGCTATGTCTCCCATTATAATTTCATATTTCTTAGTATTATATATTTTTGCAATTTGTTTAAATACTCCTGGCAAATAAATGTCATCAGAATTTTGCCAAGCAATAATCTCTCCAGTACATTTAGAAAATCCCTTATTAATCGCTTCAGCTTGTCCTTTATCTTTTTCACTTACCCAATAAGCCAAATATTTTTCATATTTTTTTATTATATCTACACTTCTATCCATAGAACCACCATCTATTATTATATATTCAATGTTAGGATAATTTTGATTTAAGACAGATAATATTGTTCTCTCTAAAAATTGTGCCTGATTATAAGAAGGAGTAATTATAGAAATTTTAGGATAATTTGAGTCTTTTTTTAGAATAATTTTTTCATCAAATAAAGTTTTTGATATAAATTCTCTAATTTCTTTAAAAGTATAATTTTTCAATTTTTACTCTCCTTATACCATTCAATCATGTTCTTCAGTCCTTCTTCAAAATCCATCCTGGCCTTAAAACCAAATTCCCTCTCTGCCCTACTCGTATCAAATTTCCTTCTGGGCCGTCCATCCAGTTTGCTAGTATCCCACTTAATCTTTCCTTTAAATCCTACCAAATTTGCAATCAATTCCGCTAAATCCTTAATCAACATCTCTAAACCACTTCCCAAGTTTATCGGCTCACTCTTATTATATTTTTCGGCAGTTAGCAATATACCTTCAGCTGCATCTTCTATATATAAGAATCCTCGGGTAGGTTTACCTGTTCCCCAGCATACTACTTCATCTTCACCCTTTCCTACTGCTTCTGCAAACTTTTTAATTAAATATATAAAATTGATTTAATTTTATTAGTACAATTGTAAAATATCTAAGAATCGTTTTCATATGTGTGCTCTTTCATGTCCATTTTAGCAATCCTTTCTCTTTCAGTCTCGTTCTGCAGATAATATCTATTTTTTATCAATTTCCAACCTTTACAGGTGTAGTAGTTAGTAGTTTTAGAATTTAAGCTTTGCTTGCCCTGTATCTTCCTTCTTTTGTATTTTTATGTATTTTTTAATTATTCTCTCGTTTATCCTCATTGTAGAAACAAAATAACCTTTTGCCCATATCTCTTTGTCATCCCAATATACCTCCTTTAAGAAAGCAAACTTTACGCTTAGAGATCTACTGGTATTCTTCTTTTAAAATCCTTATAACTTATAAAAAGATATATATCATATCTTAAATGCTCAATTCTAACAGTATTAACACTTGCTTACTCTCTCTCTTCTAATTATCCCATACATACTTCATAGACTTTTCCCTATAAAAATTCCGTTAAATGGGAACCATCTTCGCCGATAACGCCGATGAGGAGGACTTTTTTTCTATTATTTAATTCTTCCCTAAGTGAAACTCCTCCCACCAGGAACTGGGGAGGGGTATCTTTAGCTACAAGCGAAAAACGAGTTTGAGCCCTTCGGGCTGCCGCTACATCTCCAGACAGGAGTCTGAAGTTTTATGTGGCTCAATAAAAATGTTTTTACCCAAATAATTCCTTTTCTATAATTTCACAAATAATATGACCTATCATTATATGTATTTCTTGAATTCTTGGAGTATCATCATGTGGAACTTGCAAACAAATATCAGCAATTTTTTTTAGTTTGCCTCCGCTTCTACCTGTAAAGGCAATTGTAAATAATTTCTTTTTTTTAGCAACATTTATTGCTTCAATCACATTTTTAGAATTACCACTAGTAGATATCCCTATAGCAATATCTCCCCCTTTACCAATTCCCTCTATTTGTCTACTAAAAATTTTGTCAAAAGAATAATCATTTCCAATGGCAGTAAGAATAGAAGCATTCACTGTTAAAGCCATTGCTGGTAAACTTTTCCTATCAAAATAAAATCTATTCACTAATTCTGCCGTAAGGTGTTGAGCATCAGCTGCGCTTCCTCCATTACCAAACAATACAACCTTTTTATTCTCTTTATATGCATTAATTATTGCTTTTGCGATTTCATCAATATTTTTTATCAATTCATTATCTTTTAAAATATTTTGTTTTATTCTTAAAGTTTGATTAATTCTTTCAATAATCAACTTTTCATACATTTTTAGCAATCTCCTTAGATTTAATTATTAACTCATCAGGTTAGTAATCCACTAAAACAAATAATATTATAAGTTATTCTACTTTAATTCTTCTATAAAAATTCTTCTATAATGTCAATAAAGTAATCTAAATCTTTTCTCTCTATACCCTGATATATCCCTACATGTGACCCGTTTCTTCCTATATATTCCGCATTAGGAAATTCCCCAAACTATAACCTAAGAATTTAAAGCCCGGACATTGGGTAGGCATAGACAAGAAGATACTTCTACTATCAATTCCCTTTTTTCCCAGGTATAGTACCTGATCATCTCTGGAAAAATTATTATTTTCTTGTATAATAACTGGAAATGCATGCGGACCAATCCTCTCATTAAGTCCTTCATCTATTCTTACAAGGAGAGGTTTATATTTTTTAAATTTACCTATTATGTAAGTTAGATTCTGTCTTCTTTTTCTGAGAATTTCCGAATATATATCAATATTACCAAACCCAACAGCTGCTTCTATTTCATTCATTTTGCTGAATAACCAATACGCTTAAAAATAAATCTCTTATATCACTGCCATATTTATTATTAAATCTTTTATGACAATAACCAGAATTAGTATTTAAAACACACTAAACACATTTACAGGCTCTTCCATGAGTGAACTAAATTAATATCGCAAATTTTTATAACTCAAACTTTAAAATTTTCTCTTTCCCATATGTAAATATATAAAAGCACTTTATTTATTCATCATCTCAAAATATGCTTTGCTTTTTCGTATCTTTCTGGTGTCCCAATATCCACAACACTTTCTTGGGTTTTAAATGCATATAAATTCCTTTTAATAATTTTTGGGAAAAAATCACTTTCAATTGAAAAATTATCATTTTCCGGCATTAGTGAAAATACTTCTTTTTGTAAAAGATAAAACCCTGCGTTGATAAGACGATTTTTACATCCTTTGATTTTTTCGTTAAACATAACAATTTGTTGTAGATTATTTATAGTTACAACCCCGTAATCATCACACACATCTGTATTTGTTACCGCTATAGAAGTTAATGCATCCTTTTTAAAATGAAAATCAATAAATTTTTTTAAGTTAATTTTACATAGAGAATCCCCGTTAGCAACTAAAAACGGACTACTTTTAATATAATTTTCAGCATTTTTTATTGCTCCGCCTGTTCCTAATGGTTTTTCCTCCCTCGAAAATTCAATAATTAAATTATTATATCTCTGGTTATAATATCTCTCTATTATTTCTGCCTTATAGCCAGTGCATAATATAAAGCGCTTAAACCCATAACTGGCTATAAAATCAATGAGAATATCCAAGAACGGACTTTGTTTAATCCTCGCCATTGGTTTAGGAATTTCTTTAACCACGCGTTGCAATCTTTTACCAAATCCTCCACAAAGAATTACCACATCTATTTTGCTTGGGTTAAGCATAATTAATACCTCTTTATTAAGATTGATAAAAAATAATTTGGCTACCTAAAGTTTCAAATCGGAAGGTAACATGTAAAAGATTTTTTAATTTCGTTTTTAATTTAGATTGATTTTTTGGATCAACAAAAAATAATACAAATCCTCCGCCTCCAGCACCAAGTAATTTTCCTCCAATTGCCCCGGAATTAATAGCTGCATCGTAAATACCATCAATGTAGGAAGTAGAAATCTTATCAGATAAACTTCTTTTAAGCTTCCAGTTTTCATTTAATAATTTTCCAAATGCAATTATATCATCATTCCCATTAAGAATGTTAATAGCTTCATCCACCATTTGATACATTGTTTTTAATTCTTTCTTTTTACGGGGGATATTTTTTATTTGTGCACTTGCAATTTCAGAGGCAGTTCTCGATAAACCACTATAAAACAACATTAAATGGTCTTGTAGTAATTCAAGCTTCTCCTTGCTTATAGTAATCGCTCTTACATTAAGATGATTTCTACCACCAAATTCTATTTTATTAAAACCTCCTACAGCAGCTAAAAATTGATCCTGGCAGCCAACATTCTCTTTAATCATTTCCTGTTCTATATAAATTGCATCTTTGGCTAATTGCAGCTTTGAAGGCATAATTCCTTTAAGAGCATATAGTGCATGAAGAAGCCCAACTGTAAACGAAGAACTTGAACCTAACCCGGTTCGCGCAGGTAAATCACCATCATGATGTATCTCTACACCTTTCTTAATATTCATAAATCTTAAAGTTTCTCTCACAGACGGGTGTTGAATTTCATCAATGTTTTTTACTTGTTCCATTTTGGAGTAAATAATTCTAGATTTATGTTTAAAGAACGGAGGAAGATATCTGCAAGTTATGTAACAGTACTTATCGATTGTAGTTGCCAGAACTGACCCAACATTATCTTTAAACCATTCTCTGTAATCTGTCCCTCCACCAAAGAAAGATATTCTAAATGGTGTTCTACTTATAATCATCTAAATCTTCTCCTTCAGAAAATATTTTGGTATACTTCCTGTAAATTTCATACTTAAGCATTTCATTAATATGTTCTACAACCTCAAGATCAAACTTTTCTTTTATCATTCTAATATATTTTGGATTCTTGTAGTATTCTTTAAAAGCATTATTCCGGAAATGCAAAACTTCCGCAGCTGATATATTTTTTGTTGCTAACGGTAATGTCTCTCCTTAGTACTATGAATATCCAAGCCAATTCTCTGGTAATTTAATATCCTTTTGTAAAGTATATTCATACAATCTAATTCTTAAACATAATGCCCCTTCTCATCTCTTTGTGATAGTATTGGATTCTTTATGGGCCACCAAATACTAAATTTAGGGTCATTCCATTTGTAAGTAAACTGTTTTTCAGGATTATAATAAGTAGATTGCTTATAATGAAAAATAGCTTTATTGCTTAGAATCAAATGGGCGCTACCATATTTAGGTGGTACCAATACCTGTAATCTATTAACATCAGATAACACGAAAGACTTCCATTTACCAAAATTTTCGGAATTAACATCACAATTCACCACAATAAGATAGAAATTTCCATACAAACAAGATATTAATTTCCAGGTTTCAGAATCACCGTGAATACCCCTCAGCACATTTTTAGTAGATACAGAAATATCATCCTGGACAAAGTTTATATTAATCCCCTTTTTTTGATACAATTCTTCATTGTATGTTTCAATATACTCTCCCCTATAATCTTCAAATACATCCAATTTAATCAATAATACGTCACCAAGTGTTGTCTTTGTTATTTCCATAACTTATTTCTCCTTAAAATAATTCTTCTTATTTAAATATTCATCCTGATTTTTTACATACCAATTCCGGTTTTTTTCAAACCCCCTACTCTAATAAGGATGTCGTTGGACTATAATGAATTAATTTCTTAGCAAGAGATATATCCATAACCCTTTTTGGAAATCCTGTGGGTTTTTTTGTAGTATTAAATTCGTAATTAAAATCAATAAAACTGTTTAACGTTTCTACTAATTTTTTTACTGAATAACCTCTACTACTGCCTAAATTTACAAAATGAGATTGTGTTCCATAATAAAGTGCTAAAATTATTCCCTCTGCGACATCCCTACTATATGCAAAATCTCGTATTGCACTTCCATCACCCCAAACTACTACAGGATCTTCTTTATAATATATCCTATACATCAATGATGAAATCACCATAGCTTCTCTGGATCAAAATTATCTCCAGGTCCGTAAACATTACATGGTCTAACAATAGAAAAACTATCAAGACTATATTGAATTTTATATACTTGAACTTGTAATTCAGCTATTCACTTAGCCCAACCGGGGAAGATATCCATGGGAGGTCCATCAAGATTTTCGCTTTCTTTGAATGCTTAAGCATTTGCATATTCACCGATAGAGCTTGTATGGACAACTTTCTGAACTTTATTATTTCTACATGCCTCTAATATATTTGCATTCATCATTAAAATCGGAATAAAGAAACTGGCTGGTTTTTTCTTTTTTACTTTAATCGAACCCTTTATCCCTGCTAAATGAAAAACAAAATCCATATCTTTTATTACTTCTATGCAAAATTCATAATTTTTTATATCACTAAAAACATGCTCAGCTTGTTCATTGACTTTTATTTTATCCAGAGAATCGCTTCTTCCCTCATAGACATGTACATAGTCGTCTTCATTTCATCTTCATTATAATGTTCTTGTATTTTTTTCTTCCGTTTTTCTGATTAAATATATTTTCTTATAGAATTCCGGATTTAATTCTATTCTGTTAATTTCCCCCTTTATTTTTTTCATTATTTTATTTTCTCCTTTTTATAATATATACGCCAATAATTCAATGTATCTTCCAATGTCTGCTCAAATTTAATCTTAGGTTTCCAACCTGTTTCTTTGTAAAATTTTTCAGTAGACGGAATTTGTAAAGTTACATCAGAAGGTCTTAAACGAGCAGGGTCTACTTCAATTTTTATATTTTTGATTGAAGATAATTCTAATAACCTATTTAACATTTCCCTTATCTTCATAGTTTCAACTCCGCCGATATTGTAAACCCCACCGGGAATGCATTTAGTTATTAGCATCCAATATGCTCGAACAGCATCTCTAACATCTGTAAATGTTCTAATGCTCTCCAAATTTCCAACTTTAATAACTGATGGTGCTAATCCAACTTCAATAGCTGCAATTTGCTTGGCAAAATTGGACACTACAAAAACATCACCTCGTCTGGGTCCAGTATGTGTAAACATGCGAGTTCTCAATGTTTTGATTCTCCAGGATAACCAGTATTGATATCCTAACATATCTTCTGCTACCTTGCTTACTGCATAAGGAGAAGCGGGACGTAAAGGTACATCTTCTTTTATAGGTATATCTTCTTTGTTTATTTGCCCGTAGACTTCGGATGAACTGCATATATGTATTATTGGATCATAGTCAGAAGATATTTTTAATTCTTTAACTGCCTCTAATAAATTGCATGTTCCTATTATGTTAGTGTTTAGTGTAGCCACAGGTGATAAAAAGCTAAAAGTAACATAGGATTGCGCGGCAAGATGAAAAATAACATCAGGTTTATGTTTTAATAAAATAGTCTTCAGAGAAAACGGATCTAATAAATCACCAAATTGAAGCGTGATCTTATCAAGAATATGTCTGATATTGTCTGTAGGCGAACGCCATCGTGCCAAACCTAAAATTTCAACTCCCGGAAAGTTTTCAAGAACATAATCTGCCAGATGACTACCTACAAAGCCAGTAATACCGGTTATTAATATTTTTTTTATTTTATTATCTTCATTCATAATTCACCGCCTTATGTTTTCTGAGTATCATTCATAAATTTTTTTATTCCTTCGGATAAAGTGGAAACCCAGCATGCAAGCCAACGGCGCTTTTTCCACTTTTCGAGCTTTGCTCGGCGCTCTTCGGACGAATTTTACATTCATCTACAGGTAAACCCGTGGTATCCTGCCTTTCGGGTTAATAAATAAACTCAGTTGGTTTATTTGTATTATCTATAATGCTTCCAACTCTTGCAGCCAGATGTGTAATGTTTGTGGATCTGTATTTTTCGAAAATTGCTTTAAATTCAACTTCTTTTGTTAAATCATAGTCTTTTGAACTTACATAAATTGCGTCAGGACATACTTTTTGTAAAGCATTTTCAACTAAACCTGTTCCTCCTGTTACCAAGAGTTTCATGTCGATCACCACTCTAATGGTTTTATATTATCTTCCTTGCTTTTATTATTTCTTTTTATTATTTGAATTGCGGTATATAAATCTTTCGAAATATAATTTGGTTTCATTTTCATCTTCAAACTCTTTTTTAATTCATCATTGCCTTGACCAGTAAGCACTAATATAGTTTTACATCCTGCTCTATAACCTGCTTCTATATCACTCATTTTATCCCCTATTAAAAAAGAGAATTTTAAATTTAGGTTTAAATCTTTTTCTGCTTGTCTTAACATCCCTGGCTTAGGTTTTCTGCAATCACAGTCAATTCTATACTTTTTTATCATCGCTTCTAGATAGTGTGGACAATAATATATTGCATCAATGTAGGCATCTTTTTCTTTTAATTGCCTTTTCATTTCATTATTATATATCTGAATGTCCTTTTCTTGATAATATCCTCTTGCCACTCCAGATTGATTTGAAATTACTATAACTTTAAATCCACTTTTATTCAATAACCTAATAGCATTAGCAGATTTTGGAATTAACTCTAATTGATCTATTCTGTGAGCATAGTATGGAGGTTCCTTTGTAATAACTCCATCCCTATCAAGAAAAACTGCTTTATTCATTCTTTCACTTTTTTAGCCCCATAAAAATTTTCCAAACTCTCCTGTTTTGCAATTTCTTTTATTATATTTTATTTAACAACTTTTTTAAGTTTTGTCTTTATATCAACTTATATAATTTATTAACTTATCAATATTTATTGCTCTCATATCCTTTTATTCTGTCACAGCCCAATAATTCAATTAATTCAAACTACTGTTTTATCAGTTCATCGTTTTACAAATTAATGGTTTTCCAATTTTTATTATTAATTTGATGTTCAGTATATGAACTTAAGAAAATTATATTATATTCGAGTGAGAAATGCAAGAATATTTTAGTTGTTGAATAAATGAGTTTCTCTAAACTTTAGGAACAAGTTTGTATTCCCAGTTAACTTTCCGTTTCCTTATGGAAGTGTTACAATCAATTCCCACGCCTTTACAGGCGTGGTACATTCAAAGCTCAGCTCTCATCCCCACCTTTACAGGTGGGGAGTTCCCGCTAGAATAAAATCTTTAAAGTATCTTTCATACTGGAAAATGCCGATGGAGCGACATTGCCAACAACTGGTCCAATACCAAGGGAAAAAATTATAATTTTCAAATTTCATTCTTATAATTTTATAAATAACTTTTTCTATACCGCTCAATCGTTCTCTTTAATCCTTTTGTAAAATCCTTCATATCCAAATTTCTGTTCTGCTCGACTGTATCTAATTTCCTTCTGGGCTGGCCATCAGATTTGCTGGTACCCCATCTAATTTTTCCTTTAAAACCTAACAACTTAGCAATCAATTCGGTTAAATCTTTAATATATATCTCTAAATCAGTACCCAGATTTACTGGGTCATCCTTGTAATATTTTTCAGCATCCAGGAATATCCCTTCTGGTGTATCTTCTACATATAAATCGCGAACAAATAATGTCTATTCTCTTGCATCTGCCTCTTGTTTATTTGCAATATACCATTCTATTGTTTTTCTTAATCCATCTTTTAATGCAACTCTTTTAAAATCAGGAACTAGTTTCTTTAATTTATCACCATTTAATACTTTTCTTGCAGCACCATCGGGTTTTGCAGAATCCCATTCTACTTTACCTTTACCTAATCCAACTATATTGGCTATTAAATTAGCTAAATTAAATATTGAAATTTCCTCACCATTAACATTAGTAGGTTCCAAATCATGCTCAAATTCAATGGCTTTAACGATTATTTTTGCTACATCTTTAACATAAATAAATTCTCTTTTAGGTTTGCCTGTACCCCATGCATAAACAGCTGAATTATTTTGTTTTGCCTCAACAACTTTTTTTATCAAAGCAGCTATTACATGACTTCTTTTATCGTTAAAAACATCATGCTCTCCATAAAGACTTGCAAGAACTAATTGATTTGCCTTAATTCCATATTGTTTATAATATGCTTTTTGAAATACTAAATGCGTTCTTTTATAAGATCCATATGCTTCCACAGAATCATGACATCTTCCATTAAACATATCTCTTTCGTACAACTTATCTGTTATATTTCCGGGATAGCTACAAGCACTACCAACAGAAATCAATTTTTTAACATTCCATTTAGCGGCTGATTTAAAAATATTTACAGTCATCTTTGTATTTCTTGTTATTAATCCTGCGGGATCAGTTTGATTTATTCCAATTCCACCATAATAGGCAGCAGAATGAATTATACAATCAATATTATTATTTGAATTCTTTAATTTATTAAAATAATTGTCAATACCCTCATTAGTTTCCAAATTAAATTCATAACTTCGAGGTGCAAAGACATTATAACCCATTTCTTTTGCAAAATATACGATTTGCCTTCCTAAAAACCCTGAACCACCGGTAATTAATATATTTTTCATTATGCATTCCTCCATTTATTTATAATAGTTAAAGGGGTTAATACTTTCATTAATTCTCAAATCCCATCTTTCAATGTAATTTTAGCTGTATATCCTAAATTTTTAATCTTATCGTAAGAAACTTCATAATATCTTTTATCTAAATCTTCACCAATATCAGCTTCATAAAGAAAATAATCGACATTTTCTTGTATACTTAAAGCAATAGCTTTTTTGGTATAATTCATATTCTCATCACCCACATTAAAGGCTTCTCCTTGCATTCTATCGTAATTATCAATTTTAAAAAGATAACTACTAACAGCATCTTGAACGTGCAAAAATGTACGCCTGAAATATCCTTCAAATAATACTATTTGTTTATTATGTAGGCTTGATAAACAAAATCGTTTATCAATAAATCCAATCTTAAACGTGGTGATATTCCAAATACAGTTGCAAATCTAAGTCCTACTCCTCCTTTTTCTAAAACTATCTTTTCAGCTTCCCATTTTGTCTTTCCATATAAGCTTAAGGGATTAATAGGAGTTTTTTCTGCGCAAATTCCATTAACTTTACCATAAGTTGAACCTGTAGAAGCAAATATAAGTTTTTGATTATTCGAAATTGCATCACAGATATTCCTTGTCCCACTAACATTTGTAGTTTCAGCTCGATTAGGATCTGCCGCACAAGCAGGATATCCTACAATTGCTGCTAAATGTAATATAATATCGTGTTTCTTAACTTCTTCGGCTATTAAATTTTTATCTCTTACATCACCTTTTATAATTTTTAGGTTATCATTCGATGCAAAATGTAAAATTGGTTTAAATCCCCACATAAAACGATCAAATAATGTAACTTTGTAACCATTTCCTAAAAGTTTAGGTATTAACAATGTACCAACATAACCTGCGCCACCAGTAACTAGAATTTTTCCCATGATTTTATTTCCTCCTTTTTATTATTTTTTAACTTATTAATATTTAAATCG
The DNA here is from genome assembly GCA_023129485.1 of Actinomycetes bacterium. GTDB lineage: Bacteria > Actinomycetota > Humimicrobiia > JAHJRV01 > JAHJRV01 > JAHJRV01. The sequence continues at coordinate 12,919 of JAGMBY010000061.1, forward strand.
TTAATTAATACCTATTTTCTTAATAGCATCGAGAAATTTTAAAACGTCAATGGCATCTACTTCTGATGTATATTCCGGTACTTCAAAGGAAACCGTTATGTGTCTTTGGGCTCCTAAATGATAAATCTCATCAGGTTTAATATTATAGATAAGATTGGTAAGCTGTCCGGAATCACTTAAGTCTCCATAATGAAGATGTAACCTTACCCCTGCTATATGAGGGTCTTTATAGATATGGTCTATCCTACCAGTATTAAAGGTACTAGCCCGTCTTATAATACCATGAACTTCGTAACTCTTAGAAAGTAAAAATTCAGCCAGGTAAGAACCATCCTGACCGGTGATACCGGTGATAAGAGCCTTTTTCATTAATATTCCCCTTTCTCTTTAAAAATTGGGTTAAATTTACACTAATTTAAACATTAATATTATTTTTGATATAAAAATAATATATTATCATATACATATTTATTTTTTATATTATGTTTTAATATTCTGTTATTTCTGTACTCATAAGCTTGATATCCATAATTATTAAGTAAGGATATGCATTCCGAACTATGTTTATCATTTAAGTCAAAATCACCAACTTCTATTGATATAATTGGATGAAATTCTTTTATCGTATCTTTTGCCCCTTGAAGTACTTCAAGCTCGGCATTCTCTACATCAATTTTAATGAAATCAGGTTTGCATTTTTCCATTTTTACATATTTATCCAAAGTCACGGTTTTTACTTTAACACTAATTGGATTTAAATTTTTTAGAATTGACTCATCTAATCTTGCCTTTTTAAAAGTATTAAACGCAGAATATTTTGAACCATAATCATTAAATCTAATAAACGTTTCTTTGGAAAATACCGCACAATTATTTGTAATAACATTTTTCCTTTTAATATTTTGTATCAGTACTTCATATGTATTTGGAGTTGGTTCAAATGAATGTACCATACTTTTTTCTCCAACAATATAAGATGCCAGCATCGTAAAATAACCAATATGTGCCCCAATATCAAAAAAAGTCATCCCAGGCTTTAGATATTCTAAAATCATTTTTGTTAAGTTTTCTTCATGGAAACCATAACGATATATTCTTAACGAAACTACTTCTGGAATGATCAAAAACATCTCCTCACCCCAAAAAGTCTTTGCTTTAACTTTGAAAGGTTTATCAAGCCATCGGCTGATAAGTTCTAATATCTTTGAATAAATCAATCTTACCGGAACCTTCTTTAATTTTTGAGCTCGTGTTGCTTTAAAAATAGAAACTGCTCTTTTAAGTGATTCAATTAAATTAGTATCCATTTTACTATCTCTCCCGATCAATGTCTTATCTGTTTCATTGGAATTTCCTCTGTCAAAAGGCTATTATTTAATTTTTCTCTTGATGCTATAAATATAGCCCGAGTTAATATTTTTTTTGGCGGCGGAGTGATCCAATCTATAGGGAATTCTTCATGATTAGGTTGGGTTATTGGCATATACACAAAATCAAAATATTTCTTAAGTTGATTATATACCCATCTTCTTGTTGGTCTACAGCCAGAACCTGATAATGCTTGTGTTGGGTTTTTTGCGTCTTCAGTACAAAAATTAATTAAATTATCATCACCATAGGAAACACAAGTTTCCAAAAGGAGCAATCGCTTAGCATATTTGGAAATAAATTTTATAGCCTTAACTGGATTTTGGAGATGGTATAACAAACCATAACAATATACAATGTCAAATAATTCATTGAATTCTTCCGGAGGATGATCTAAATCTAAATGCAGAACTTTAATATTGGGATATCTTGAACGCAATATTTCTATATTTTCCTCTCTTGCATCACTGGTAACTATTTTACTGCCACGGTCTATAAAGAAGCTTGTGTGATCACCTATACCGCCTCCAACTTCAAGAACGGTAGATCCAGTAATGGGTAGCCCTAAACTCGCTAAATGTTCAAGTCTTCTTTGATTGTGACGTTGATAATGATATAAAAGAAAAGCGGTTTCTGGAGCAACTCTTAAATCCTTGGATAATCTAACAATATCCAATCCAATCACATTAAATGCTTTTTTAACAAGTCTTTTTGAGAGGTTTAATATTCGGTTCATTGATTCCATTTTTATATATAAGTACTCCTTTTTTCATTTAATTTTCATATAAATTATATCTAATTTCTTAGTCAATCTATTTAGACATGTATTTATCATTTTTATAATAGCCTTTTATATTTCTATTTAATAATTCATAAGTAACCAATTCCATTAAACATCTTTTCATTGGATGAAACCATAAAGGGATAAAAATAATTATGCAAAATAAAAAAATAATTATTCCATTTAGTATAAATGTTTCTAATCTATAGCTTAATGTATATCGAATTATATAAGAAAATAAAATACTAAATAAACAAGCTATAACAATTTTTTTACTTGCATTAGGCAATAATTCAGTTAAAGGGATTTTATATATTATATGATAGGATAAACAAATTATACTACTACCTAAAATTAGAGAGAATACCCACCCAATTACTACTCCTATACCATCATAAAATATTCCTAATAAAAACCCTACCCCAAAATTTAATAACCCTATTATTACGTGGGCTATTAAATTCCAGCGAAGTTCTCCAATGCCTAAATATGAGAAATAAGAGGGAGCATTTAAAGTATTAAAAAAACAACCAATAGACAATAATATTGCAAAAATTACAAATGTTCTTTCATAATATCCAATCCATAATTGCGATATAATTGGTATACATATTAAAATTAATGAATATAAAGGTACTGCAAGATAAAAAATCAATTGAAAAGAAATCAAATATACTGATTTTATCTTTTCAGGTGTTTTTTCCTTAAAGCCTGCAATCACCGGGACAAGTACTTGGTTAGCAGAAACAATAAGAGCACGAAATTGATTTATCATTCTACTTGCCATTTCATAGTATCCTACTACAGATAGTCCACCAAATTTACTTAGAAGAGCTTTGGTAATCGGGTCATAAAGCATTCTTGAAACAGAAATTATCTGGAAATTTATACCATAGCCAACTATTTCTTTAAATAAATATTTATTCCATTTGTAAGGTAAAATGGGAAGTAATGGAAGAAGCTTTCTAAGTAAAACCCAACTGCTGAAAAGTATTATAATATTTGAAATAACCCTAGCATAAGCTACTCCAATCAAACCGTATCTAGGAGCAAATATAAAACATAAAATTAGATGGATAATAGCTCCACCCATTAAGAGAAAACTTCGGAGATCAATCCGCTGACATCCATCAAGACCTGCTTGAAATATGCTAGTAATTGCCATAATCCATAATGCTAAAAAAGCATAAGGCAAAATAGATAATGCAAGAGGAAAAAATTCGTAGGTAACAACTAATCCAAGTATATACTTAATTATAGGATAGCCAATTAGTAAAAAAAAACCTATAAATATTGAAATAGAAATAGCTGCCGTTTGAACTATGCCAGAAACATTTTTATTTTCTTCGCGTGCAATATATTTAGCTACAAATTTTACAACACTTCCTGAAAGACCAAAATTTGCAATTTGAGTTATTGATGTTGTTGCCAACACTAGTGACCATATCCCTAACTGTTCTACGCCTATTGTTATTAATAGAAATTTATATAATATAAATAATGTTCCGCCAATTATTACAACCTGTATTATAGACATAATTGCATTTATAAGTATTTGTCGTTTATTCAATTTTATCTCCCTGAATTCTAATTTTATAAAGAACGAAAAAAAATTCCATCAAATTGTAGAAGTTTACCACTCTGCTTTTCTCTGAATCCTGGCAATATATCATATAGTTCAAATCCTAAATTAATAATATAATCTAACATATCAAGAAAAAGTGATTGACCCTCATAAAGAGGTAATAATGAAAATTCTATTTGCATACCTTTAATTTTAGGTAGTATTTTACTAGCTCCTTCGAGAACTTGTAACTCATAACCTTGAACATCTATTTTGAGAAAAATATTATTGTTGATTTTTAGATATTTCCCTACTATATTATCTAATTTAGTAATATAAATTTTTTCTGTACACATACATGCTGTTTCTGGTGCTGCTTTAATAAGAATATCAGACGCCTTTAAAATTGAACTGCTGACATAATTACTTGCTATGTTTATAAATTTCTCTCCTTCTTCATTACCAAGTGCCATACGAGGAGCAATAATCCAATTAGGATCTTTTTTACTATTTATTAAAAGATGTTGATATACCTCTTGTAAAGGTTCAAAAGATATTGTACGACCCTTATACCCAGATTCTCGTAATCCCGTCGCATACTGACCAATATTTGCACCTATATCCAATACTGTATTAATTTTATATATTTTGAAAAACTGTAAAACACGTGCACTTTCTGATGAATTAGGATTATATCTTGTTAAATCAAAACCTAAAACTCTAATTAATTTTTTAATAGTTTTTTTAATCATTTTTTATTTCAACTCCCAAGATTTTCATCTAATTAATTAAATTCCTTTTATTGAAGTAAATCCCCAACTTTTTTCCAAACTTAGTTATATCTAGAAAATTATTTTACTATTTCGTAAATATTTTTTGAAAATATTTTTACTTTTTTATTAGAACTACTTTAAAAATTCTTCTCTTGTAATCTCCCTACTCCTTCATAGGTAAATCCTAAACTTTTCGCTTTAGCTGGTTCATATAAGTTTCTAAAGTCAAGCAGGATGGGAGATTTGAGTAATTTTTTAATTTTTGATAAATCAACATTTCTAAACTGGTTCCATTCGGTTAAAATAACCAATGCATGACTGTTTCGTGCCGTATCATATTCATCCTGACAGTAGGTTAAATCGGAAAGGATTTTTCTGATGTTATCCATTGCCAAAGGGTCAAAACATCTGATATTTGCTCCTTCTTTAAGTAAGAGTTTGATAATATCAATTGCAGGGGACTTTCGAATATCATCGGTA
>JAGMBY010000062.1 GCA_023129485.1 Actinomycetes bacterium
GAGGGTAAGAAAGAGTGGGTAGACATAGAACTGGAAGACCCCACATTTAAGCATGGCGATAAGGTACTCGCTTTTGTTAACAGTATGGGTGGAACTGCAAGCATAGAGCTTCCCATTGTCTATCGTAAACTGCACGAGATTTGTGAGAAGAGAGGTCTCAAAATCATTCGCAATCTCATTGGCCCTTACATCACTTCGCTGGAGATGCAGGGTTGCTCAATCACATTGCTCAAGATGGACGATGAGATGATTGAGTTCTGGGATGCTCCTGTCAAGACAGCGGGACTGCGTTGGGGAATGTAATTTTATATAGGTCTTCCCAAAAATCAAAAAAGAAGTAAAACATAGAAATCAAGGAAATGGAGAAGTACTTTGTTGAAGAATGAAATGACCATAACCAAGGGGGACATCATCGAGTGGCTTAAAACTACTGCTGTAGTACTTAAGGAGAACGGACAGTATCTTACTGACCTGGACTCGCCAATTGGGGATGCTGATCATGGCATTAACATGAATCGTGGCTTCAAGAAAGTAATGAGCAAATTACCCCAGGTAGAGGATAATGACATAGGCACCATACTCAAAGCAGTAGGGATGACTCTTATAACCAGTGTGGGGGGCGCAGGAGGTCCTCTATATGGCACCTTCTATGTGGACGCCGGTAAGGCTGTTGCAGGCAAGATAAAGCTCTCAACCAATGACCTAATTGCCCTTCTTAACTCTGGCTTAAAGGGAGTAGTGAGAATAGGAAGAACTAACTTGGGTGACAAAACTATGGTTGATGCCATCCACCCTGCTGTGGAGGTGCTTAGTAAAACATTGGCTAATAATAACAATGTCATAAAAGCGCTTCATTGCATGACGGACGCTGCCTACAAAGGCATGAAAGATACCATTCCCATGTTGGCCAAGAAGGGCCGTGCTAGTTATGTGGGAGAGCGTAGCATTGGCCACCAGGATCCGGGGGCAACTTCATCTTATCTCATACTAAAAACGTTGCTGGAGACCATTGAGTCCAGACACAAATCTAAATAAACTCCATTCCAAGTTGGGTGAAGCTATTAGATTACTTCAATTTGGGGTAGGAAGCCTGGAAGGAGGTGATAGGAAGAGAAAGTTTGCATATCTAAGCTAGATAAAATCTAATTTAAAAATAATAAAAAAAGGAGAGAAAATGACGGAGAAAAAGTATGCAGCAGCGGTTGATCAAGGGACCACAGGTACCCGATGCATGGTTTTTAATAAGGGTGGTGAAGTAGTAGCGGCGGTTTATGAAGAGCACGAACAGATCTACCCCAAACCTGGCTGGGTGGAACATGATCCTATGGAAATCTGGGAGAAGACACAGAAAGTAATCAAAGCTACAATGAAGAAAGGTAATATTAGCCCAGAGGAAATCGCAGGCATAGGAGTTACTAATCAGAGAGAAACCACAATTGTATGGGATCCAAAAACCGGAAAACCGTACTACAATGCAATAGTCTGGCAATGTACAAGAACAACAGATATCTGCCAAAAGGTTATTGATGCCGGTCATGAACCAATGATAAAGAAAAAAACAGGTTTACCAGTAGTTACTTACTTCTCAGGTCCAAAAATTACATGGATTTTAGACAACGTACCTGGTGTAAGGGAGAAGGCAGAGAATGGAGAAGCTATCTTCGGTAACATAGATACATGGGAGATATGGTGGCTGACTGGTGGTCCCAATGGTGGTGCTCATGTCACTGATTACACAAATGCATCTCGCACATTGCTAATGAACTTGGAGACACTGAATTGGGATGATGAGATTCTTAATGTATTGAGAATCCCCCGTCAAATGTTACCTAAGATTAGACCATCCAGCGATAAGAAGTTATATGGATTTACACCTAAGGATGGTCCATTTGGTGGAGAAATCCCAGTCTGTGGAGATCTAGGAGATCAGCAGGGAGCACTAGTTGGTCAGACAAGCCTAAGTGTTGGTGAAGCTAAGAATACCTATGGCACTGGTTGTTTTATGTTGTTAAATACAGGTGAAAAGATAGTCCCATCTCCAAGTGGACTTCTAACAACCGTGGCTTATGGAACTGAGGAGGGTAAAGCTATCTATGCGCTGGAGGGTTCCATTGCAATTACCGGAGCAGCAATACAGTGGCTAAGGGACAACTTGAAGATCATCAAGAGTGCAGCTGAAACAGAGGAAATTGCCAAAGAGGTTGGTGATTCTGGTGGTATTTACTTCGTACCAGCTTTTTCTGGACTCTTTGCACCTTATTGGGATATGTACGCTCGTGGTGTTATAGTTGGTCTTACTCGTTATGTAACGAGAGAGAACCTAGTACACGCTACTTTGGAAAGCATATGCTATCAAACAAAAGATGTTTTGGAAGCTATGAAGAAAGACTCAGGGGTTATACTAAAGACACTCAAGGTAGATGGTGGTGCTGTGAAGAATAACTACCTAATGCAACTTCAATCCGATATTCTAGGTGTAGAGGTTGTGCGACCAACAGTAGAAGAGACTACTGCTCTTGGTGCAGCTTATATGGCTGGTTTAGCAACTGGTCTCTGGGGTAGCCTGGAGGATCTGAAAGCTAACTGGGGTATAGACAAAACATTCAAACCTCAATGGACTGATGAACAGCGTGAAAAGGGTCACAGTGGTTGGAAGAAGGCTATTGAACGCACACGTGGTTGGGTGGAAAAAAGCAGTTAAACAGATTACTATATAACTAGTCACAAGCTTTGGGAAGGGAAGTATTTAATAAAAAATTTCCCTTCCCAACTGACTATTAGAACTTACATAGAATAACTTTAATATACAAAAATATAGGGTTAAAATTACATTCTGATAATGTTTAAGTATAAAAAGAGGAGCTCAGACCTACAGGTCTGTAGCTTATTCAGGAGGATAGGATTTGAATAAAATAAAAGAGAAATATAAAGAAGTAAAGGGGAAATATGATGTGATCATCATTGGAGCAGGGTTGGTTGGTTCGATAATTGCCCGCTGGCTCTCTAAATACAACCTAAATATTCTTTTAATTGATAAAGAGCCAGATGTTGGTACGGGTACCAGCAAGGCAAATACGGCTATTATCCATGCTGGCTACGATTCTCCATTTGGTACACTGAGAGGTAAGTTAGTTGTGGATGGTAATCGCATGTTTTACCAAATGTGCGAAGAGCTTGATGTAGCATATAAAACGTGTGGTACTTATGTAGTTGCTCTGACTGATGAAGATATAAAAACACTGGAAAAACTTATGGAGAATGGACGCAAAAAGGGAGTGCCTGGGTTGGAGATAATTTCTGGTGAGGAGATGCGCCACCGTGAACCATATATCAACCCAGATGTTAAAGGTGCCCTTTATGCTCCAACAGGTGGAATTGGAGACCCCTTTATGCTTACTGTTGCTGCTGCCGAAAATGCGGTGATGAATGGAACAAAGCTTTTATTAGAAACAAAAGCTTTGGATTTTGTTGTAGAGCCTTTCTCGCTACATAAGAAAAAGGTCAGTGGGGTAGTTACAAACCATGGTACATTCCTAGCAGATGTTACCATCGCTTCAGCTGGCCTCTATTGCGATGAGTTGATGGAGAAGCTTGACATCAAGTATGACTTCTATGTCAGAGCCCGAAAAGGGGAATATTATGTGTTTGACAAGGCTAAAAAGCTACAAGTGAAGACTGTTCTCTTTCCCTGCCCCACCCCTGTCACCAAGGGCGTCCTGGTAACAATTACTATCCATGGCAACATGATTCTAGGTCCGACAGCAAAAGAGATCAAGGATAAAGAAGACACTTCTGTTACTCCTGAGGGGCTGGAAGAACTGTACAAAGGAGCCAAGAGGTTGGTACCTAAACTAGAGTTGACAGATGTGATCAGAACCTTTGCTGGTTTGCGAGCTGGGGGTTTTCTCCACGATTTTATCATCGAAGCTCCACCAAAGTATTGGGGATTCATCAACCTCGCAGGCATTGAGTCACCAGGGATGGCCTCCTCTCCAGCTATTGCTGAGTATGTAGTGAATCTAGTACAGGAGCAGGGATTGGAGCTAAAGAAGAAGAATAATTGGAACCCAATTCGTAAGAGCAGACCTGATTTCAGCGAACTTTCCCTGGAGGAGCAGGGTTGGTTGATTGAGAAAAATCCCCTCTATGGTCGCATTGTCTGCCGATGTGAGACAGTAACTGAAGGAGAAATTGTGGCTGAGATCCATGCTCCTGTACCTGCTCACACATATGATGCCATCAAGAGACGTACTTGGCTTGGAACAGGTAGATGTCAGGGCTCTTTTGACACACCGAGGGTAATTGAAATCCTATCTCGCGAACTTGGTATTCCACCTACAGATGTTATTAAAGAAAGTAAAGGTTCATATTTCCTTACAAGACCAACAAAAGAGGTTCCGAAAGGAGAGTTAAATGATTGAGAAATATTGTGATGTAGCAGTAATTGGGAGTGGCCCAGCAGGATTGGCAGCAGCAATTGCTGCTAAAAAAGCTGGTGCTCAAGATGTGATAATTATAGAACGTGATACTGAATTAGGTGGTATTCTTTTGCAATGTATCCATAATGGTTTTGGAATTGAAATTTTTGAAGAGGATCTAACGGGTCCTGAATATGCTAATCGATTCATTGTTCAGGCTAAAGATGCTGGTGTAAAAGATCTTTTAGATACTATGGTCTTGGACCTTACTCCAAGAAGGGAGATCTATGCTTTCAATAAAAGAGATGGCATGATTAAGCTCGATACCGGTGCAGTTGTTCTAACTATGGGTTGTCGAGAGCGACCAAGCGGAGCACTAGCCATACCAGGATACCGTCCAGCAGGTATATATACTGCTGGTACTGCTCAAAGATTGGTTAATATTGAGGGTTATATGCCTGGTGAGCGCTTTGTAATCTTGGGATCTGGTGATATTGGAATGATAATGGCTCGTCGCCTAACTTTTGAGGGAGCTAAAGTAGAGCGTATGATAGAGATATTACCTTACATTAGTGGCTTAAAGCGGAATTATGTACAGTGTTTGTTAGACTATGATATTCCTCTCCAACTTAAACATACTGTCATTGATATAAAGGGACGTGATCGAGTAGAGGCAGTTGTCTCTGCTCAGGTAGATGAGAATTGGAAACCTATCCCTGGAACTGAAGATACTATTCCTTGTGATACTCTTCTACTATCAGTTGGTCTTATACCTGAGAATGAGCTTTCTAAGAAGGCGGGAGTAGAGCTAGACCCTCTAACAGGTGGTCCATATGTAGATGATACAATGCAAACTAATGTACCAGGAATCTTTGCTGCGGGAAATGTTGTCCATGTATACGATGTGGTTGATTGGGTAACTAAAGCTGGTTTTGTAGCCGGACAACACTCTGGAAAATATGCTATCCAACATAAAAAAGAATCAGAGCGTAAATTGAGAGTTATCGCTGGAAATAACGTACATCATGTTTTACCTCAATTTCTTGATCCTCAAAACTTAGAGAAGGAGCCACAAGAGTTGCAACTCAGAGTTAAATGGCCAGTGGAAGATCGTGTTTGGGTTAAAGTAGAAGTTGATGGAAAATTGATTAAACAACAAGTAGAAAAATATGTTCGACCTAGTGAGATGATCAAGGTAATATTATCACCAGAAGTTCACAAAAAGGCTGTTGGGGGTAGAGAACTTTTAATTAAAGTGGAAGAACGATAAGGAGGAAAGACGTGGTAAAAGAAAAAACTAAATTGATTTGTATAGATTGTCCTGTGGGTTGTGAAATAAATGTGACATATGATGGTGAAACTGTTCTTGAGGTTGACGGTAATAAATGCAAGAAAGGCATTAATTACGCAGAGACAGAGATTGTTGATCCAAAGCGAATGATTGTTACAACTGTCAGAGTTGTAAAAGGACTTCATACTTTAGTTCCGGTGCGATCCACAGAAGCAATCCCAAAGAATAAGATTTTTAAAGTTTTAGATAAGTTGTGCAAAATAGAATTAGATGCACCAGTGGAAATACATCAGGTTGTGTTATCAAATGCAGCTGGAACCGGGGTTGATATAATAGCTAGCCGATCTCTTCCAGCAATGATGGAGTAGATTTTTTACAATAAATTCATTTAAATAGCATGGAAATAGATTAGATATAGAATAAGAAAAAATTATGAAGACATTAATTAGTATGTTTATTTTGTGTTAGAAGCAGACTCTAATCTGGGGGTAAGATGATTAATGAAGTAATAAGTCGCATAACGATTGGTACAGAAAAGAGGCGTTCACAATTTCAGAAAGGGTTTAAATCCTTTTCAAAACTTCACGGATTGAAAGGCTGGGAAGGATGGTTCAGTCCTTATGATGATGAGATATACAAGAAGGTTTTAAAGAATATAAAAAAAGAAGATGTTGTTTTGGATATTGGTGCTGGAGATTTGCGACTATCATTACAGATAGCTATGAGGGTTAAAATGGTTTATGCTATTGAAGTTAATCCAAAAGTACTTGGGTCTGCTTTGAAAATAATTGGTTTTGACTTACCTCGTAATTTGGTTGCTATTTGCGCTAACGCTATGGATATATCATTTCCTAAAGAAATAACCATAGCTGTGCTTCTAATGCGCCACTGCCAACACTTTATGGATTATGTTATCAAATTACGCTCAACAAATTGCAAGAATCTTATTACAAATATTCGATGGAAAACAGGTGTTGAATCTATTAATCTGACAGTAAATGGAGAGAATTTCTCTCAATTTAAAAATGGCTGGTATGCATGTAAATGTGGAGCAATAGGATTCTTTTCATACGATAATAATATCATTGAACAAAATTTTCCAATTCATGAAGTCGAAAATTGCCCACACTGTGGTATTTAAAAAATGGTATAGATAAAATAACAAAAAGGTTTTCGTCTTATTAAACTACTATTGTTAAAACATAAATCAATTTACTCAAAAAACATAGTTAGTAATCTAATGAATGTATAGAATTAATTAGTAGGCCAAGAAATTTTAAATTATTACAAACGGGTCTGTGATATTTGTTATTACAAATTTTAATATTCTACCAAAAGTTTTATACATCTTCACAAATACTTATTCATTAAAATATTAATTTTTTATGATTATAAAATCTCTAATTTGCAAAACCATTTATTTCAAATAGAGCTTCAAAATTATAAAAGATATCAGGGCCAATAAGTATGCGAAAAAGGACATAATTAAGACTGAATTAAATCCCCAGGAAATTGCAAATATTGTAGCAAGAATTGAGCTTATAACAGAAGCAAATCCATTTATAGACCAAGCCCAAGGTATCAGTTCAGATGAAATCTCACTTGTAAATCTAATGCCCATCGGAAATGGAGCACCCATTAGAAATCCAATTGGTGCTAAGATGAGAAGACATGATAATAATCTAACATAAAAGGAATAAATCATCACGTTTTTTAATAATATTAGTGATAAAAAAAGTAAAAGCAGAATGAGAATAAGTAAAACACCAATTTTTACAGAAAAATATTTTGTATTTTTACCAAGATACAAGCTGCCAAGACCTGAAAAAAACAAGATTGAGAATAATACTGTGGATATGGAGTAAATAGGATGACCTAAATATAGTATAAATTTCTGCATGAGTGAAATCTCAATGAATAAATAACCAATACCTATTGAGAAGAAGTATATAAATATAATCCATCTAAATATATTCTGTCTAGAAATAATCCGCTTGGATGGTTTAAATTTAGATTTTCTTGAAGACTTAAATCTTTTACTTCTAATTATCAAGGGTATGATGATAAGTATTATGGAGAGTAGAATGGCAAATATTAAAAGGACAAATAGAATTAAGTAACCACTACCGCCAAAAGGTAACCATGTTTTTCCATAAAAAGCCAATATCTTAGGTAGATGACTTGCTTCAAAGAAATGAAAGAAAAATGGTCTATTATCTGTTGTTGGTCTGATATCAAATTCATACTCTGAAATGAAGTCCTCTCTACTTGCACCAGCTATCTTGGAAAAGGTTTCATAATAATGCGGTTTAACCATTTTTATATTTTTATTTACCACATCAAGCCTAATATTGTCATAATATATTAAGTCAAAACCCATCTTATCGCAGAAATCTCTTATTTTATCTTTTTCATCTCCTGAGAATTTTCCATTTTTAACCATGATAAAAGATGTTGAAAATGTTCTAATTGCAACTATTCTTTCATTAGGATTTTTTATTCCAAGCTCATCTAAACTAGCTAAAATTGTAGAGAATATTTTTAGACTTTCACTTGGAGGAAGTTGAAGCCACCTTGAAATGCATAAAATTCCATCATTCTCTAAATGATTATAATACTGCTTTATTGCTTCAACTGTATATTTATAATTTTCTCCAAGACTATATGTTCCCGCTGTAACAGCTTTGTAGCTATCATCCAGACATAAAAATACCAAATCAAATTTATGTTTTGAGGCTGAAATGAAATTTCGACCTTTCTCATTTATAACTTTTACATTTGGCAAATCCAAGATATTTCCACAGAAATCCTTAAAATCTTCTTTAAGGAGATTAGTTAAAATTGGATTTTCTTCAACAACTACTATCTCTTTGCAGTTATGTTGAAGTGCAGATAGAATGTCCAAATTACCGTTTGGATTTAATAGAACCACCTTTGAATCTGGTTTAAGCATGTAAGCAATATATGAAGGTAGATAATTGAGAAAATCAGTTGTATTTTTAGTCTCATCATAGAAAGTTATAGGGGAAATGTCATTTCCATCTGTAGTAACCCCTATTTGTTTCGGGATAGTAATTGGATATTTTAAACTTAAACCTGGTGCACTATGTATCTTATCACTTTCTATAACATCAACTTTTGAAAAAGCATTCCACCTGGTTAGAATGATTTTTGAACCAGAAAATTGTTTCAACTGGCTCAATGTTTTTTGAGGAGCCATTCTTATCTGGAAAAAATTTGGAGTAAAGATAATTAATATTATAATTAAAAAAAATGAAATGAACTCCACCAACTTATATTTTTTAAATTTTGTTCTATGTTTTGGTAAAAATAAGATAGAGGCAATAATTCCAAGTCCAGCTATAATTAACACAAGTTTCTCCCCTCCAAAAAAAGGAATTGCCAGAACTATAAAGAAACTTCCAATTGAAGATCCAATAAGATTGTAAAAGTAAACTTCATGTACTTTTTCTGATTTCAAAGAAAGCAAAATTCCCAAGCAAACTCCAGAAAAGAAAAAGGGGGCAGTTAATCCTAAATACCAGATAAAAAGATATAAGAACTGTATTTTCTCCCAGGCTATCCTGTATGAGTCAAAAGGAACAAGATTGAATATTAAATAACCCAAAATTGTAGTTAAGGAAAATAGAAAAGAGAAAAGCGAAAGATTGTACTTGCTCTTTAATGATATTCTTTTTTCATTTTTTAGATCTTTATTAACAGTATTATTTTTTAAAAATATGGTGTTTGTTTGTTTTTCATTATTAGAATTATTACTAATAAATATTGAGAGATAAGTACCACTTGCCCCAAACCCAAGCAATGCAATACTTACTATTATGAAAGCAAAATGATACCACAAAGATATCGAAAACAACCTGGTAAAAAGAGCTTGAAGAGCTAATGTTGAAACAGACAAGAGGAAAATTCCAAGATTATTAGACTTAAAGTTTTTTAATTTTTTATTAAACATTCTCATTATCTTTTTTACGAAAATATATTATGTCTTTTTTCTCTTCATAACCCAGGCTTTTTGCCATATTTTTAGATCTCTTATTACTATCATGAATTTGCATAGCAAAAACCATACACTCTTTTCTACGAAGAACATTTTCTGCCTTAAGACACAATTTTTTTGCCAAACCTTTTCCTTGAAACTCAGGGTCTACTGCAATTCTATTTAGCCAACCTTTTCTTCCATCATATGTAGCTAAAACTAAACCCACTATCTTTCCGTTATCTTCTGCAACAAGAAAAAGGTCTGGATTAGCTTTTAATTCTTTCAATATATGTTCTCTGGAATCTCTTCCATCTGGCTTATAGTCTAATCCCGATCTCTCCCAGAGCTCAATAAGTCTCTCATAGTCTTCTTCTTTCATTACCCTGATCTTCATTTTCTATACCCATCTATTTGTATTTTATTTAATTAATTTAAGTCTAAACAAAAATTTAATAATTTAAGAAACTGTATTAAAATTTTTATTAATTTTAAAAGATTTATTAAAGTTTATTTTTTATCAAAAGGTTCTTTTTTCAATTTAAACATTCTAATGATTTCATCTTTTGCTTTAATAGAGTTTTTCCAGGAATCTTTATCTTTCTCTTTTAAATTTAATCTCTCGAACTCACCCTCATCGGTAATTGTAATTTTTCCTTCAGGACTTATAAAGATATCCAATAATAAATCAGTCCATATAATTTCATTATCAGATATTTTTGGAGGTTCAGTTATATTACAATACCATCCTTTCAAGTGATTATCCTTACCACCTCTTATCTCAAAAATGTTGAACCATTTATTTTTAAAATAATATTCAGTAAAAATATCACCAATCTTAAGAATTAAATATTCCAAGTCCAAATTCTTATATCTATATATGGATTCTATGACTGTGAGATCATCGTTACTTTTTATGACTTTACCATTCCAACTTCCTAGAAATTTCCCAAAAGGGTCTAATTTTTTAACAGTAACAAATAAATTTTTCATTAAAACTTCTTGCAAAACTTAAGAAATGCAATTAACAAAATCTATTATATAAAGAATAATACAGGGAGGAGTAATTCACTGATATAAGAAATATAGTGCAAGTGCTCCCGCAAGCATTATTAAAACTGCTGGAACAAGCAATTTGTATAGCTTTTTTGAATCAGCGTTGAAATAATCCTTGGTGATAGCTAAACAGACATGAACAGGTGATAACAACACTCCTGCAAATCCTGCAACAAAAGCGAAAACAACATTACCTATATTAATCCCACTTTGATTTACAAGAAATGGCATAATAATTGGAAAAGAGATTCCAACTTCAGCATGTGTAACACCAGTCATCAATCCTGCAATCAGGGGAATTACAGCGATTATAATTATATTTGGGACATTAATTGAGATCAAATATTCGGGAAGAATGTTGACAGCACCACTATTAATAAATGAATCCTTAAAGAGCATTAACCCGAATACTATAAAGAACATAGACAGATATTTCTTAAAATCAAAATCCTTGTAAATTTCTGGAATATATTTTTTAAATGTGATTAATAAAATAGTGATAACAATTGTCAGAACTATTATGATGTTAATCTTGAAAACAACAACAGCAACAATAACTGCTAATATTGGTAATAGCCCAATTAATAGATTGAAAATTGTCTCTTTTTTTAACTTTTTATAATGATTTTTAGGTTTTTTAGAAAGAATTTTCTTTTTTAGCTTGTAATCAAAATTCTCTGGCTTTTTAGAAATATGCTTTGAATATTCAGAGATTTTTTCTGGGTTTTTGTCTTTTAAATCAAATAAAAATAAAACTCCCGTAGTCATTGCAAGCAAAGTTATTGGAATCTGATGCAATATTAGTTCTGAGAGATCAATATTTAGAAGTCCACTTGCCAGAATTATTCCTGGGTAAAGAGGTAAAATATACTCCCATATATGTCTATACCAATAATTTATTAATGTTTTCTTCTCATTGGTTACATTGTAATCATTAAGAACTTCATCTACTAATGGAGCAGATATCATTGCACCGCCCAACATTGGAAGAAAACCCACAAGCGCTGGTATGAAAGCTACAATAAGTTTAATAGATTTTACCAATTCTTTAATAGAATCTATAAGAAGTTGTAACCTTTCTGTTTTTCTTAGGATGTCATTAAATAATAACATCAATAGGACAGAACCAATTAACTGCCACGTCTTACTGTCTTTTAACGTAGATAAAATTAAATTAAAAAAAAGTAAAAAATTTTTCTCAAAGAAGATAACAAAGAGAAACGAGCCTAAAATGAATACGAACTGAAGGCCCACCTTCTTAATTATCAGGAAAACTAATATACCAATTATTAAAACAAAAAATATAACTTGCATTTGAAATAACTTTTTTAAAAGAATTGTTTCATTTTTGTAATTTTATCACATAGCCTTTAATATATTATATGCATTGAAAAGTCAAACTGATTTTCGTTTATTAGATATGATTGCTAATGCTTTAGTTAGATAGATTTAAAATAGAAATTATTTACAAGCCGGTCTACCAATACCAAACACATGTGAGTAATAAGCTTTCTCTGTCTTATCATAGTTTCCTGTCTCTATCGAGTGCTTAGTATGCAATATTTATTGAATTTGAAAATAATATGATAGAAATTAAAATTGATAAATTTTGTAATAAGAACCTAAAAATTAATGGTTATTTTAAATGACAGGCAACGAGATGATTATTCCCAAGATCAATAAGTTCTGGTTCCTCTTTACTACAGATATCCATAGTATGAGGACATCTTGGATGAAATCTACATCCCGGTGGTGGATTAATAGGACTTGGAATCTCACCCCCGGGTATTAGGTGCTTCCTTCTTGCTTTGGGATCTGGGATTGGAACAGCGGAAAGAAGAGCTTCTGTATAGGGATGTTTAGGGTTTGAATAAACATCATATATATTTCCAGTCTCGAATATTTTCCCCAAATACATAATTGCTATCCTATCACAAATATATTTGGTTGTTGCTAAATCATGTGTTATAAAAAGATATGTTAAATTAAATTCATGCTTTAAATCTATCATCAGCTTTAAAAGCGTTGCCCTTACTGAGACATCGGCCATTGCAATTGGTTCATCTGCAACTATCAAGTCAGGTTGTAATATCAATGCCCTCGCAATAACAGCCCTTTGTCTTTGCCCACCACTTAATTGGTGTGGATATTTTCCATAAAGAACATTAGTTGGAGTTAACCCAACATTTTCCATGATATTCAAAACTTTTTTTCTTTTTTCATCTTCATCACAAATTTTATGAATAAGAAGTGAGTGACCTATTGAATCCCCAATTTTCATTCTTGGATTTAAAGAGGCATATGGATCCTGAAAAATTATTTGCATTCTTTTTCTAAAACCCCTCATTTCAGTAGGGCTTAATGAGGAGATATCAGTATTATTAAAAAATATTTTCCCTTCAGTGGGTTCAGTTAGTCTAAGGATAAGTCTTCCAGTAGTTGTTTTTCCACTACCGCTTTCACCAGCAAGTCCAAAAACCTCTCCTTTTCTAATATTAAAACTGATATCATCCACTGCCTTTATATAGTCTATTTTTCTAGCAAGGAGAGTTTCTACAAAACCTTTCTGAACCGGGAAATATTTTTTTAAATTTCTTACTTCAACCAGATTTTTAACCATAATTATTTTTATTAGTTTATATAAAATTTATAATTAATAGTAATTTTTAATCTGTCATTCTGACCCTGACCCTTGAGCGTAGCGAAGGGGAAGTGGAAGAATCTCATATTCTAATAATTATGAAGAAATATTTAAATGAGATTCTTCAGTCGCTAAAGTTTACCCTAGGTCCATTCGCTTCGCTCAGGATAAACTAGTCGAAGGGCTCCTTCAGAATGACAATAATTAATATAACCAGCATCTCACTAAATGATTTTCTTTTACCTCCTTCAGTGGTGGTTCGTATAATGAGCATTTTTTCATAACATTTTTACATCTTGGATGAAATCTACACCCAGTTGGGAGATTTATTAAGTCTGGAGGTGAACCTGGCATTATTTCTAACTCCTGTTTCTCAAGACTTATATTCGGTATAGATTTTAAGAGTCCAACTGTATATGGATGAAGTGGTTTTTCAAAAAGGGGAAAGCAGTCGGCAATCTCTACAATCTTTCCTGCATACATAATAGCAATTCTGTCAACAAGTTCAGAAACAACACCCATATTGTGAGTTATTAATATTATTGTTAATTTATATGAACTTCTGAGTTCTTTTAACAGATCTAATATCTGAGCCTCTACAATTACATCCAGTGATGTAGTAGGCTCATCAGCAATAATCAAATCAGAATTTAGTGCTAAAGCTAAACTTATCATTGCTCTTTGTCTCATACCCCCAGAAAACTGATGAGGATAGTCGTCTAACCGCAATTTTGAGATTCCCAATTTAACCACCAAATCCTCGGCTATCTTTATGGCATCTTTTTTATTTAATTTCTTTTCATGAGTCAAAATAGTTTCAACTATATGATCACCAATTCTCATCAAAGGATTTAAGCATGTCATTGGATCCTGGAAAATCATAGAAATTCTCTTTCCTCTAATATTTCTCATCTCTTTTTCGGTCTTTTTAACTAAATCTGCGCTATCAAATATGATTTCTCCTCCAATGATTCTACCCGGAGGAGGAATTAGTCTTAGTATGGAGAAACCAAGAGTTGATTTTCCACAACCAGACTCTCCAACTAAACCTAAAGTTTGCCCCCTTTTTAGTTCAAGATCAACTTTATCTACTGCCTTAACAAGACCCATTCTTGTAGCATATAAAACTTCTAAATCTTTTATTTTTAATATTATTTTATTGGTATCATTCATTCCAAAAACTATTTAAAAAATTAATCTTAAAAATATTTAAAAATCACTTTTAGTATTTGTTAAAAAATTTTTATTTTTCAAAATATATAATTGAATATTGTACTAATATTATTGGTAAACTTATTAACCAAATAGTACATATAATGCTATAAAAATTAAAATAAATATCTATTAACGTTCAGTAATTCTTGGATTTAATATCTCATTTAATCCTTCACCTATCATACTAAAACCTAAAGTAGTAAGAGAAATCATTATTCCTGGAAATGTTATTATCCACCAGCTACCACTTGGTAAAAATGCTTTTCCTTGACTTAAATCCATACCCCAATCGGGGGTTGGAGGTGGAATTCCAAGACCTAAGAAGCTAAGGCCAGCTGCGGTTAAAATTGCATCTGCTATATTAAGCGAAAAAACAACAACTATTGATTGTATTACGTTTGGGAAAATATAATTTATTAAAATTGTTGATGACTTGGCTCCCAAACTTTTAGCAGCTTCTATGTATAATTCTTCCTTAACTGAAAGAGTATGTCCTCGAGACATCCTGAAATAAGTAGGTATATAAACAAATGCTATTGCAATAGAAATATTAATAATTCCAGGACCTAATAGTGCTGCCATGGCAATTGCTAATATAAGTCCTGGAAATGAATATATACTATCCATAATAAGAGAAAGTATCCTATCAATTTTTCCACCAATAAAACCAGAAAGAAGTCCAAGTGGTACTCCTACTATTGCTGAAAAGATTGAGGATAGGAGTGCTATTGAGAGAACTACCCTTGCTCCATATATTACCCTACTAAAGACATCTCTACCTAAATTATCAGTTCCCATAAAAAATTCAGAACTAGGAGGAGAAAAGGTTTCACCCACAAATTTAATTGGATTATTAGGAGCAATAAAGGGAGCAAATACTGTAATAATTATTATAGCCAATATAATAATGCAACCAATAACAGTTATATAGAATTCTGAACCATACCATTTCGCGCTTTTTATTAGCCAACCAAATAATTTATTTGTAAAAAAATTGTTTTCTTTTTCCATTTATTTACTCCTAATATCTAATTCTTGGGTCTAAATAAGAATAAATAATATCAACAAGTAAGCTGACACCCGCTACTAAAATTGCCATAAAAACTACACTACTTTGTATTGAAGGAAAATCACGGTACAAAATTCTATTAACCAGGAATCTTCCCAAACCGGGCCATGAAAAGGTTGTCTCTGTTAAAACTGCTCCAGCCAGTAAAAGAGCGAATTGTAAACCCATCATTGTCATAATAGGAATAAATGCATTCTTTAATGCATGCTTATAGACAACAACTCTTTCAGAGAGACCCCTCGCTCTAGCTGCAGTTATAAAATCTTGGCTTAAAACATCTAACATATTTGTTCTTGTAAGCCTTGTAAAGACTCCAGAAATATATAACCCTAACGTTAAAGATGGTAGAATGAGATGCTCTATTGAGCTTACTAAACTTACAATATTTCCGGTTATTATGCTATCTAAGATAAATAGTCCAGTGATTTTTTTAGGAATTAGACCTGTCATAATTCTTCCATAAACAGGTAGCCATTTTAAATAAACTCCAAAAAATAGCTGTAACATCAAACCAAGCCAGAAAACAGGGATAGTATATATAACTATCCCATAGATTCTAAATCCATAGTCAGCAAAACTTCTTCTTTTATGAGCTGAATAAGCTCCAGTAAATATACCAACAAGGATACTTAATGTCATTGAAGTAATGCTAAGCTCAAGTGTTGCTGGAAATTTTTCTCTTAAATCCTTTGCTATGGGTCTTCCACGAACAGGAGCCAAAGATTCACCTAAATCACCTCTTAGAAGATTATATAGATATTCAAAGTATTGTATATAAAGAGGTTTATCAAGTCCCAGGCTATGTTTTATATCATCAACATATTCCTGGGGTGCACCTGGTCTTAACATAGCACGAACAGGGTCACCAGGCATAATTCTTACTATCAAAAATACCAAGGTCACTAAAATGAAAATCATAGGTATTGTAAGAAGTATTCTGGTAATAATATAAGCTCTTAAGGATCTCATATCAATGTCTAATTAAAAAAATTTAAAAAATATGGTTACAATTTAAAAAAACATATATTATTAATATTATTATATAGAATATATAACTTTAAAAAAATTAAGATTAATTTTTAATAACAGTAAAATATAAAGTTTAAAATATTTTTTGGAATATTTAGGGATTCTATCAGATTATAAAAAGATGTGTAAACTCTATTAGAAAATTGGGAATATTCTTTAAATAACTGTTAAATAAAATTTATGTATATTTTTTATCCCACTCTACTGTAAGTGACCTTTTTAAATGTGTAAAATTAAAGGATTTTGGCAGTTTTTATTTAGCTGCCAAAATCCTTTCCTTTACCTCTAAACTATATATCTTTTTATCTCTCTTATCCTATACTATTTTGTAAGTAAGAAATAATGAAGGAACATAGTTGGATCAAGTTTTACACCAGAAACATTCTCTAGTGTTACAACGAGTAATTGTCCCTGAGTGAATGGTATGGTTGGGCATTCCTTAGCCCATAATTCCTGAGCATTCTCATAAATAGTCTTTCTCTCATCTCCTCTAAGTGGTGTAGTTACTTGACCTTTTTCTAGAAGCTCATCCATTTCCGGGTTACTATAAAAAATTCCCATATCATCAGAAGCCTCTGTGTGACCCCAAGACCAGGTGTAATTGTCTGGATCCAGATAATCAGGATACCAACCAAGTAGGAAGAAAGGCATTGTACCCTCTGTCATATAATCTAGGTAAGTTGCCCACTCAGCAGTTTGTAAAGTAACTTTGAATATTCCTGTCTCCTCTAGAGAATCCTTGAATATTGCTGCTACATCATCTTCAGTCGGACCATAGTGAGTAGGTGTAAGCCAAAGGTCTGTTTCAAGTGGGTTGGCTTTACTATATCCAGCATCTTCTAATAAACTTATTGCTTTTTCTAAGTCTCTTTCTCCATATTCATCTTTGAAAGCATCAATGTGACTCCACATACCCATAGGAACCATACTATACAGAGGACCATGTGTACCCATAAATACAACATCAGATATCTTATTTCTATCAATTGCAGCAGCTACTGCTTCCCTAACTCTTACATCAGTATAAGGATCAGTTGTAACATTAAAGCAAATATAACGAATATAAGCACCAGGTCCAGTTATAACTGTTAAATCTGGATTCTTCTCTAAATCCCCATAATCAACAGGCTCTAAGGTTTTCCATGCTATATCTATTTCTTTATTTTCCAGGGCTAATCTCATTGTTGTGGAATCTGCAAAATATTTAACAACAACATTTTTGTAAGCAGGAGGAGTTCCATAATAATCTGGATTTGCTTCCAATACCATTTCTACATCTCTTTCCCACTTAGTAATTTTGTAGGGTCCATTACCGGCAGATGTGTTATCTGAGTCGATTTCACTTTCCGGATAAGCCTTTGGACTTATAGGAGTATAAGGTGTAGTTGCTACAAGGAGTGGAAAATAGGGAACAGGATTTAGTAATTTAAATTTAACAGTCAGTTCATCTACAACTTCAACACTTTCTACAAAAGAAGTTACCAACCAGTTAGGATCTCCAGCTATCACTCCAACTCTATCAATCGACCATTTAACGGCTTCAGCATTTAATGGAGTTCCATCAGTAAATTTTAACCCCTCTCTTAACTTGAATGTATATTCAAGCCCGTCTTCGCTAACTTCAGGCATGTCTTCTGCTAATCCAGGTTGAAGGTCAGTTGTTCCAGCAATATATGTTAGAAGAGTATCAGCAGTATTGTGAAATATCTCCCAAGTATGAAAATCATATGTCTCTGCTGGATCTAAATCTGATATAGAATCAGTTGTACCAATAATAAGAGGTTCTGCAGGTGCTGCAGTAGGGCAACCAGCAAGCAATGAGGTAGTTATAATTAGAGTGGTTATTATCATGCTTGTATATAAAAATTTTTTAAAATTCATTTTTCCTCCTTTTCAGTGGTTTTTATAAAATGAAATTTATCACTGCCACCATTTACAACTGCGACTAAAATTATTTTTTAGTCATCACCCCCCCCATATATAAGATTTTTGATATTTAGTAATGAATTTTAATACAATGAATTAATATTGTCAATTTATAATTTATTATAAACTTATTAATAAAAATTTAAAAACATTTTTTGAACTTAGTGTTGTTACAATAGCAAAATGTTAAGGATTATTACTAAATTAACTGATTTTATGGGAATTTAAATTTATTTTTATATAAACCACTTCATCACTTTTTTAAAAGCTTCTTTTAATTTTGTATCAGATATTTGTGAACTAATTTCATCAATCTTTCTCTTTTTTTCTTTTGTTAATTTTTTGATTTGGGGAGTCTGTTCTTTATTTATTTTTAATTCAACATCTTTTCTAAATATTTCCCTATATCTTGGGGGGTAAAATCTTAATTCTTTTATAACATTATTATTTAAATATTTATTTATTTTCTCTCTTATCCCCGGTTCCATCATCTGAAGTTCACTTGCCCAAACTGAACTTTTTACTGCAACATATAAAATTCCCTTTCTTACCCTGAACGGCTTTGCATTTTTAGAAATATTGTCCCCAACGATATCGTCCCAAAAAGCAATGGCTTTAACCTGCTCAATGCCTTTATTAATTCCCATTTTGTTAAGAATTGAGGGTAAAATATCTTTCATTTTTCTCATACCATCACCAAGTATTAATTCTTTAATATCAATAAAAAATAGACATGTCCTATATGAATTTGTCGGTTGACATATTATCACCAAGCTTTTATCTTTCCATTTTCTACTATATAGACACTTGCTTTTGCTTTCTCGTCTTCTAGCCATTCAGGATAATGTGTTGATGTTATTACTGCTTGATCTTCATCTTGAGATATTTCTAATAGGGATTTTCTTCTATCCTCATCTAACTCACTTAATACCTCATCTAATAATAAAATTGGTCTTTGCCCTAATTTTTCATTATAAAAACCTAATTCCGCAAATTTAAGAGATATTGCTACCATTCTTTGTTGTCCACCTGAACCATATGATCTTATATCTTTTTGTTCTAAAGTCATTTCAATATCATCCCTATGGGGTCCAATTGTTGTTGCTCCTACCGAGATGTCTCTTTTTTGTCTTTCTTTTAATTTTTTCAACATACTGGTCTCTAAATCTTTTCTATCATTCTTCTTTTTAATAGATATGGGGGTATCATAGAAAAGAATTAATTTCTCACCTGATAAGAACTTATTTATAACCTTGTTGGCAAAACTGTTTAAAATGCTGAGAAGACTTATTCTTTCCATCATTATAAAAGAACCCGAAGTTGCTAATAATCTATTCCATAAATTTAGTGTGTCTAAAAACTTTCTTATACGGTTTTTTTGATGGAATAATTTTAGAAGCGAATTTCTTTGGCTAAGTATCTTTTGATATCTTTTAAAATGATATATATACTCAGGGTTAGTATTATTCAAGATCCTATCTAAAAATTGACGTCTAAAAACCGGTGAAGATCTTACAATATCCAAATCTTGTGGAGAAAATATAACAACAATTAAGTTTCCCCACAGGTCACTAATCCTATTTAAATATGACCCATTTAACCTTACTTTTCTTCTCCCTCTTCTGGGTAAAAAGACTTCAACAAAAATTTTCCTATCTTTATTTTTTGCCCCACCCCTTATTATTGCCAAATCATTAGTCCATAAAATAGCCTCTTTAATATCTGATGTTCTATAAGAAGATCCTTGAGATAAAAAACAGATTGATTCAAGTAAATTTGTTTTTCCCTGTGCATTTTTCCCAACGAATATATTTAAACCAGGTTTTAACTCCAGCTTAAGTGATCTATAATTACGAAAATTAGAGAGTTCAAGATGTTTTAAGTACAATTAATTTCCTCTTTTTCCTCTTTTCTAATAATTTAAATATAAAATCTACAACTTTTACGATTCTATAAAAATACAGAGAAACCCTCTACCTTTAAGATTAGGGGATGAATTGTAAAAATATTTAAATTAAAAATACAAATATATAATATAACAAAATAAACAATAAGTTTACATACAGTATTAATTATCATTCATGCAGATATATAAAAAAAATAATTTTAATTTTTTAATCTATATTTTTATGTTTATTAGGATAAATAATCAAATTTGTGATATAATTTTTTATAATATTTCTATTAATTTCTAAAAGAAATAAATAGAAAGAGGGCGTTTTAATCCCTCATTTGTTTCTTGTAATATCTTATTTTATAAAATTGTAAATTGCCTGTTGGGATGTTCTCTTTATAAAGATAAGGGTAGTTTATATTATTTTTTAGATTTTAAATTAGCCCAATGAAAAGAAACTTTCCTATCGAAATTTAGAGATGAAGAAAAATATAGTAGCAAGACACGCAGGAATTTAAGGATGTAGAAAGACATGAAATTATTTATTTTCAGCATTTCCTTTTGAATTGTTTTTAAGAATTCTCCCTGCGAAAGTTTAGGGATAAAAACAAAGGAAATGCTATATTTATTATAGGGAAAAATTATTAGTTTTAACGTCTTATTTAAGTCTTGACTGAAATAATTATAATGGATAAATAACATTTTAAGTGTCTTAACTAAAAACCGTTTGTAAAAGGAGAATGTAAATTTGGTTAAAAAAACATACGATGTAGAAGACATTAAAGTTTTAAAAGATCTGGAAGCTATAAGAAAAAGACCCA
>JAGMBY010000063.1 GCA_023129485.1 Actinomycetes bacterium
CAATCTCTGGAATAGAACTTAAATATTCAATAATAAGACGAATGTCAATATCAACTAAATTTTCATTTCTTCTTATAATTTTAATTCCTGAGGTGGGTGGAGCTTTTTTTATCATTTTTACTAAATCGCTAATAATTGCACCATGAACTTTATGAACCCCTGGTACTCTCATAACTGCACCAGCTGAAATTGTTGCTATAACCTCATCAGCAAATTTTATGCTTTCTTTTTTCAATCTAAATCCTTTCTTTAAAAAATTAAGAATTTTGGTTTTTAAATTAAAAATAATTATTGGATATTAAATTCATATTATGGTTCATTATTTGATTGCTTTCCATGAGTTTTATTATTAAAAATTAGTTATTATAATATCAAATGCTTCCTTACCAGCGAAAATGTTTATAACAAAACATCTTTTAAACTAATTATTTAGAGTATAATATTTTTAAAAGTATAACTTAATTTAAAAAATCAAAATTTTTTGCTAGTTCATAGAGAATATTATTTATTATCAAAAAATAATATCATATTTTAGATTTTAAGTATTTTAAAATTCCTACTTGAGTCCCTGTAGCTCAGTTGGATAGAGCACAGGATTCCTAATCCTGGTGTCGTCGGTTCAAATCCGACCAGGGACTCCATTTTTATAATCTACGGAATATTTCCAGTAAAGTCATGTCTGAGTCAGCCGTTTAAGACTAATCTCTATAAAATAAAGAATATAAACTAACTATTTCTATGTTAATAGACAAACGAGATCTATAAATATCTTTTTTAAATTTTTATGCTGTTGTTAAAAACTAATAATGTATAATTTCTCCTAAGTGAAATTCCTGTAAAATTTTTCTGGAATTAACTACAAACATTTTATATTATTATTAATTAACTTTTAGTTTGAAAATTGTATTTTAATAGATATCTCTTAAAAATAGGGTTATATCGGTTAGTTTTAGTTTAATTAACCTTGTTTTCAACTTTAAGAATTCATATTATTCAGAAATTAAGTGTATATAGGCTCAAGAAATTAAAAATAAATAAAATTTTCAGAATCTCTAATAAGTGGTTGAATTTTTAAGGTAGGCTTTTTGAACAAATTTTTAAAAATATCAAATCTTACATATACATATCAAGGAGAAGATAAACCTGCTATAAGTAATATTAATCTTGAGATAGATGAGGGTGAATTTATAGTTCTCATGGGTCCAAGTGGATGCGGAAAGAGCACATTAGCGCTATGTATAAATGGGATTATACCAAATGTTTTGGGTGGTGAATTTGAAGGCAGAATAGAACTTGAAGGTTTAAATACACAAGAGCATGAGGTTTATGAACTAAGCACTAAGGTAGGTATTGTTTTTCAGAATCCAGATAGTCAATTATGTAATCTGATTGTGAAAGATGAGTTATCTTTTGGTCCTGAAAATCTATTAGTTGAGAAGAGTGAAATCCTAAAAAGTATAGGGGAGTATTTAAATTTTGTTGCTCTATCACATAAAGAGAATAGTAATATCTATGAACTATCAGGTGGCGAAAAACAAAGAATAGCCATAGCTTCAGTTCTAACTATGTATCCTAAAATGGTAATTTTAGATGAGCCTACATCAAATCTCGATCCAATTGGTGCACGAGGAATAATAAAAGTAATAAAAGAATTAAATAAAAAGAAAAACCTAACCGTATTACTAATAGATCATGAAGTGAGTAGCATCCTTTATCTAGCAGATAGACTTATCATTTTAGATGAGGGAACTATAATGTATGATGGAAACCCTCGATATATCTTAGAAAAATATGGGGATAATATTTTCAAAAACATTGGAGTTAGAATTCCCAAAATAACTCAGTTGGCTGTCAGGTTAAATAAAAAAGGATTCAAAATTAGTCCTTTCCCCTTAACAGTAAAAGAGGCAGTGAAATCCATACTAAAAGAAAAGACAATTGAAGTCAAAGAGAAAGAAAAATTATATACAGAGTCAAGAGTGGGAAGCGTTGAAGAAAAGGCTGAATTTGTTATAGAAAAAATAATTGATGTTAAAGGACTAAATTTTAAATATCCAAATGGAACAAGAGCAGTTAAAGATGTAACTTTTAGTATTAATAAAGGTGATATGGTTGCCTTAATGGGTAAAAACGGTTCTGGAAAAACTACGCTTGGCTCACTTCTTATAGGATTAAACAAACCTGATTCTGGAAAAGGTGTTGTTGCAAATTTAGATATAAACAAATCATCAATTAATGAACTTTCTAAAAAAATTGGTTATGTTTTTCAGTATCCAGAACACCAATTTATTACAAGTTCCTGTTATGATGAGATTGCTTTCTCATTAAAAAGTGAAAAATTTAAGGAATCAGAAAAAAAACACAGGGTGGAAAAAGTGTTGGAGTTGTTGGAACTTACTGAATTTACAGAAAGAAATCCATTCAATCTGAGTATGGGACAAAAAAGAAGACTTAGTATTGCAACAATGCTGGTAAAAGATTTGGAAGTTCTGATTTTAGATGAACCATTTACCGGTCAAGATGGAAAAAATATCTCAAAATTAATGGATATAATACAAAAAATAAATAATAATAATTTAACTATATTGATAATAACTCACGACTTATATATAGCATCAAAATATCTCAATAAAGTTATGTTAATGGATAATGGAGAGCTCGTTTTTTATGGTAAAACATTTGAACTCTATAACTTCCTTGAAATTAATAAATTAAGATATATAAATACCCCACAAATTTTCAGACTATCTAAACTTTTAAAAACAGAGGGGAAATTAGATATCCCTATAGTTGATGATGTTGATGAATTTATGAAGCTTTTTGAGGTGACTTAAAAATGAGAAAAGCACTTGCATATTTTAAAGAAGATAGTTTTTTTCACGAAATGGATCCAACTTTTAAAATGCTCTGGATTATTTTAATCTCTATCTCTGCTTTTTTAAAAAATACAGAACCAGATTATTCGTCTGTGATAAATCAATTAATTATTTATATTTTAGTTATAATAATTGCCTTTACTCTTGGTACAATAGGACTTTTAAGATATATAAAGTCAATATCTTTATTTGTTCCTCCAGCATTTTTCATATTAATCTATAAAGCTCTTTTTTACCCCTATACTACAACCAAACCATTTACATCTATTTATGAACTATCTTTTATAAAAATTACTTATGAAGGATTATTTGAGGGAATAGGAGTTGCTTTAAGAATTTTGATTTTAACTTCTCTATCTATAATATTTATATTAACCACTGAGCCTAAGAAGATGGTGCAGAGTTTAATGCAGGTAGCAAAAGTGCCATACAGAATTGGTTATACATTATATACTGCTTTGAGATTTATTCCATTAATTTATGAAGAATATAAAAACATAACTAATGCTCATTTGGTAAGAGGAGTTGGATTCTCAAAGATAGGGCTACATTCAAAAATAAGTCTCTTTAAAAGTTCCATTGTCCCACTTATTATAAGCGGTATTAGAAGAGCTCAGGAGGTATCAATAGCCATGGATAGCAGGGGTTTTGGAGCATATAAAAAAAGAACAGTAGTTGATAAAATAAAAGTAAGAAACTTAGATATTGTTTTTGTCTCTTTTACATTTTTTCTTTTAATATCTTATATATTTTTTCTTATTTATTATAAAATTTAATATCTTTATATTTTTATCCAATTTGATAAATTTCCCTATAAAAACTGGGGGATTGAAAATTTATCTAAATTCCAAGAAAGGAAAATGATGGAAAAGAAAAGAAAAAAATATTATTTTTCAACTTTTGATTTAGTGTTGATGGCTTTAATTGCAGGAATTGGTGGAGTAATAAACGGTTCTTTTATGTACACTTTTATCCAACCCTTCAAGCCACTTTTTACTTTCTTAGGACCCGTATCTTGGGTCCCACTTTCAGGATTGTATGTTATATGGCCAATAATTATCAGACTTTTGATTAGAAAGAGAGGAGCAGCAACTCTTTATGGATTAATACAAGGGTTTGTTGAAATGTTAGCTGGAAATAGATTGGGTCCTTGGGCTATTCTTTTTGCAGGAATGGAAGGTCTTCTTGTAGATATTGGATTTGAATTGTTTAAGGATAAAGCTAAACTTTTCGGTTCACTTTTAGGAGCTGCTTTAGCAAATTTAGTAGCTGTTGAAATATATTTTTTCCTATTTAAAATGACATCACCATTTGAATTATATATTGGTGGAATAGTTGCAATTTTAAGCGGAATAATATTTGCTGGACTTTTGGGATGGCTAATTGCAAAAGCTATTTATAATACAGGTATAATTAAAGTAAGAAATCCTTAAAAAAATCTTAATTTTTTAAATTATATAGATTGTATTTTTTATCCCAATAGAGATTGCTGAGTTTATCCTGATAGAGATTGCCACGCCACCTTCAGTGGCTCGCAATGACAACCAGGACCTGGCTCGCAATGACAACTGGGAATGCGGTATTATTAAAAAGGAGGTTTTTTGAAGTACCTTTGGGCACCTTGGAGGATGGAATATATTTTAAAAGAAAAAAATGAGGGTTGTATTTTTTGTGAAATACCTAAAGAAAATCAGGATAAAGAAAATTATGTTCTTTATAGAGGAAAATTCTGTTTTGTAATTTTAAATACTTACCCTTACAATAATGGGCATATAATGATTGCTCCTTATGATCATATCAAAAATCTTGAGGAATTAAATAGAGATACCATAAATGAGTTAATGTCACTTTGTCAAAAAAGCATTTCTGTTTTAAAGAAAAAGATTAATCCTCAAGGATTCAATATTGGTGCTAATATTGGAAAGGTTGGAGGGGCAGGTATTTTAGAGCATATTCATTTACATATTGTTCCAAGATGGCAGGGAGATACAAATTTCATGCCAGTTATTTCAGATACTAAGGTTATGCCTCAATATCTATCTGAAACATATGATTTACTTAAAGCTGGTTTCTAATTTCTAAAAAGTGAGATTTACCTATAATTAATTTATAAAATCTTAAAAGATATAATTTAAGCTAACAAATATAATACTGGTTTGTATGAGCATGAGTCCAATTATTTTTTATCACAAAATATTAAAACCTGCTGCTTTTAATCTTACTATTGTTGTATTATAAGGATCACAAATCTCCTCTTCTAAATATTTCAAATACCCTATTTCTCTTAATTTATTTAACATTTTTTTTCTTTCAGAATTTGGCATAAGTTTTGGATCACTCATACTTGCAACATGAAAACTTATATTATCTTTCATCAGATTTTGTATAGCTAAGAATGGAAGAATATAATATTCACCAATAGCCCCTGTTCTTCTTTGAAATCCCTCCTCATCTCCTGCCTTTAATGATATTCTAATGTGAAGGTTATCTTTGGAATATTTGCTTAGCTCCTTCACATAATTTTTATCACAACCTAAAATTATTCCATTCGATTCTAAAATGAAGAGGTAATCACCCTTGGTTGCTAAATCTAAAACTTTCAACAAATGTTCCTTATAAATAGTTGGTTCTCCTCCGGATATTCTAAATTTTTTGACTCTTCTAAACTTAGCATTTTTTAAAAGTCTTTCATAAACCTGCTTAGGGGAGTAGAATCTTCCATATTTGTATGGAAAATCTCTAGACCAGTTAACCCAACAAAAAACACATTTAAGACAACAACCCACCGTATATCCTGTTGATATTCCACCATATACACCAGTACAATAAAACTTTGTATATTTTCTATTTGAGTCTCTACATACAATCTTTTCAGTTTTTTTATATAGTTCTATTGGATTGAAAGGCTTAAAATCTTTCTTAATAAAAGATGGATATTTATATTCTCTTCCTTGATATTTATGTTCTTGTTTTTTGTCCATTTTCTTAATTTAAGGAAATTTGGAATAATTATATGATTTAGAGGTTTATTTTTTATTTCTATTTAAGTTACTTTAATAACATTTATAGGTTTTATTTTCTATTTTTGTTTGAATAGTATTAAAATGTTTAGAATTTTTATTTTTTCTTAACTTTTATGTTTGTTTCCAGATTAACTGGGTTAATTTTTTTGGTGGTGAACCTATAATCGGAATTTTTTCACCACAAGATGGACATTTCTTAT
Source organism: Actinomycetes bacterium (assembly GCA_023129485.1). GTDB lineage: Bacteria > Actinomycetota > Humimicrobiia > JAHJRV01 > JAHJRV01 > JAHJRV01. Next base: position 6,100 of record JAGMBY010000063.1, read on the forward strand.
CTTTAGTAATCCCATAGCTTATAATTTGAAATCCAAACCTTTTAATTAAAACTTCGCCACAGTTTGGACAATATGTATTCTCATAATCATGTCCAATAACATTACCAATATATGGGAATAGAATACCCTTCTCTTTAGCTTTATTATATGCCCATTCTAAGGTTCTTATAGATGTTGATGAATTAATAAATTTATATGCAGGAAAATATCTTGTGAAGTGAAGAGGAACTTGAGAACCTAAAGTTTTAAGATGTTTATTTATTATTTCTTCTATCACATTTGGACTGTTATTTACACCTGGTATAATTAAAAATACCATCTCTACATGAAGTCCTAATTCTTTAGCATATTTTGCATTTCTCCAGACTACTTCATTATTTATATCTTTTGGATATTTTATATAAGCTTCCCTGTCACCTTTTACATCAATTTTTATTGCGTCTATTCCGCTTTCAGCCAGCATCTCAATCGCTTTTTCTGTCATATATCCATTTGAAACATAACAATTATATAATCCTTTCTCCTTAGCTAATTTAAATACATCAAGTGAATATTCAAATAACATTGTTGGTTCATTAAAACTAACACATATGCCATTATCTCTCTCATTTATAGCTAAAGAAACAATATCTTCAGGGGAAATATAATTTGCTTTTAGCGGATTTGGTTTTTTCTTTGAAAGTGTATAATTTTGACACCATGGACACTTAAAATTACAAGACCACGTTGAAAATGTAAGGGCTCTTGATCCTGGATAAAAGTGGAAAAACGGTTTTATCTCAATAGGTCTACTTTGCAATGAACTTATATCTCCATATACTAAACTATAAAGCTTGCTATTAATATTAATTTTAGTATTACATACTCCTCTTTTGTTTAGAGGGATAACACATCTCCTCTCACAAACTCCACATTCTACATTTCCATTCCCCACCATCTTTTGAATAGGAGTTTGTTTGACATTTGGGAGTTTAAGTAATTTTTTAAAATTCTTCTTGAAATTATTCTTCATAATTTTTATTTTATCATAGTGTCTTTTTACAAATTAATTTTAATAGACTCTTTAAATGAGTATAAATTTTTTTACTTAATAAATAGCATTTTATTTTAATCGGTGAAGAAATCTATCACAAGTGGATTTATATCTCATAATTTAAAATAAATCAGACAACAATTACTTAAAAACAAATAATAATTATGCTAAAATATATAATCTATAAAGCTTAAAAGAAATTTATAAACAGTGAAGGAGGTTTAAAATATGTGTGAAAGTAGCGAAAAGAAAAGAACACCTGTGATAGATGAAGAGGAATGCACTGGGTGTGAAGTTTGCATTGATGAGTGTCCTAATAATGCACTTGAGTTAAATGAAGAGGGAATAGCATTCTTAGCTCGACCTGAAGATTGTGATGGTGAAGAAGAATGTGGTACTTGCAGTGAAGTATGCCCTATGGAATGTATTACATATGAATAAATAAAATACTACAAAATAAACTACTGTATAAATAATTAAAATAAAGTTAATAAACACAATTTAAATAAATAGATTTAATAAATTTAGTGCATTATTTAAGTGGTGTACTAAATTTATAACATCAATTATTGTTGCAGATGGAGTTATCTTTAAAATTATTGCTTTGCATTGAGCTTCCCAACCATTCTTGTAACCAAAATCACTAGTAAATGTAATAATTTTTTTTTCTTTCCCCATAAGATTAACACTCCTTCATTTACACAAGTATCACTTTTATATTTTCTCTTAGTGCTTTCATCTTTTTTAAAAAAATAAACTTGGATAAATTTTGAAGTATGTTAATAAAATTTGTTAATATTAAGGTTGAATTAAAAATAAATTTTAAAAATATTTAAATTTATAATATTTTAATTTTAATAGATTTTCAAAATTATGCTTTCATGGGAGGTACAAAATGGAAGAAGAGAAAATTGAACAAGAAGTAAAAGAAGAAGTAAAAGAAGAAATCAAGCAGGAGCCAAAG
>JAGMBY010000064.1 GCA_023129485.1 Actinomycetes bacterium
ATGGGTTTTGTTTTAGTTCTAATAGAGTGTCTAAATGCTTGGATTTAGGCATGGGGACTCCTTTCAGTCGTCCAGTTGCAAGATGCAAGGTGCAAGGTGCAAGGTGCAAGTAGAGATTGCTTCGGTCGTTTCACTCCTCGCAATGGCTTAATGTTCAGGATGTGAACTTAGGTAAATTATAGTATATGCGGGTGAGGAAAGTCAAGAGGAGCGGTTTTTCGTTATTCGTTTTTGGATTCCCATTTTCATGGGAATGACAGAGGGAGAAGTAGGAATGACAGAGCTAAGTAACTGGAATGACACATAATAAATAATGATCTTTTTTATTTATAAGAAAGCCGTTCATTGATAATGCTAAGCAAATATGCGAATTTATTTTTCTTATAATATTCTCTGATATCATCAGCTAAAAGAGAACCTAAAGTTACATAGTAATCTCTTTTTTTAAATTCTCTAATAATTTCTTTAATCTTTTTTAATTCTTCATAATTTGCTGAAATATTAATCCCCTTTCTGGTTAAAAATTCTATATCAAATACATCTCTTATTTCTTTTCGGTCTGAAAAGGCCTTGACCTTATTTTTCATCATCTGTTCTAAGGTAAAAGATTTAAGCAATACCTGCTGGTTAGAATGTGGGGAGTAAGCAACTGTTTCCTGAAAATCACTTTCTTTATTTTCTTTTTTTATCTCAATTTTTAATTTTCGGGGGTATGGTGCCTTTTTAATTTCGAACAATAGGGTATAATATTTATTTTGTGCATCAGTTAAATCATAATCTTTTTTTAAAGAATCTTTTAAATTTATAAAAAATTGATTTATTTTATTTATCCGATATGTCCAGAAATCCAAATCAACTGAATATCTTCTTAAATTATAACAAAGCCGTAGCATGGTCCCTCCACCAAAGATCATATTGCGGAGAAATCCCTTGTTCTTAAGCCAGGCTAATACTTCCATCTCAAAAATCTCTTGTTGTGTTAGATCATTCATTTTATATACCTCTTGTAATATATTTTAAATTTGGGGGGATATTTCTTTAATATATTTTCACAACTCTTTCTGTCAAGTTTTTCTAAATTTAGCGAACTAAGGTCTAAGTTATATTTCCCTAAATAACTTAGATAAAGGGAATCGATAAAGGCTTTTTCGGGGGAGGCGATAAATACATTGTTTTTTTTATCAAAACCAAAATATAAATCTTTTTTTATTTTACTATAATTAAATACAGTCCCCTCAATATCTTTGGTGAATGTACGGTATAAGGAGATAGATTCAATAAATTTCTGTTGAACCTGAGTAGTGTATTCATAAAACGAAAGAGCGGTCATCAAGGAGATATAAGATGGAACCTGGAGAATATTTGCCAGCTCCAACCTTTGGTTTGGAGCAATATTATCCCATCTTTCCTTGAATACGTAGAAGTTCCTTTTTAGTCGGATAAGGTATTTTTGTTTTACATATCGCGTACACAATACCCGGGCAGAATCTTCGGATATAGATAGTATTTTTGCTGCATCCTGGTAAGTAAAATATAGGTTTTTAATTTTTTTTAAATCATTATATTTCATAAAACTAAGCACACTTAATTAATCTTTTTGTTAATATATTATACTTTGGTGATGGAGAATTTGTCAAGAAAGAACCAAGTTACAAGTTGCAAGGTGCATTTAGTATTTAGTCGTTAGTATTTAGTATTTAGTAAGAAAAATACAGATAATAGATACAAGGTTTAAGGTACAAAATTGGTTTTTCGTTATTCGTTTTTCGTTTTTGGATGAGATTGCCACGCTCCGATAAATCAGAGCAATGACAAAATGATTATCATGACAGGCGAGACGCCTGTCCTACGATTGAGGAGAGGGAAAAGTAGTTCCCCTTTTCTGCAACATTTCACTTAATAATAAAACTTTTATTTCTGATATTTTTTTCAAAGATGTATCATTGGTGATAAATATATCAGCTTTTGCCTCTAAAGAAGTAGCTATCTGAATAGCATCAGGAGTGTTAATATTATAATTGGCTCTTAAACTGGAAGCAACATCGGCAATATTTTCATTAAGTGTTTTCACCTGTAAATTAGGAAAGGTTTCAAACAATAATTTATATCTCTCAGTAAGAAGTGAATTATTCTCTTTTTTGGGTTTAACCAAAATTTCTAATAAGGTTAGAATAGAGGTAATGCCATTAAAATTTCCTTTTTCTAAACTTTCAAAAATAG
>JAGMBY010000065.1 GCA_023129485.1 Actinomycetes bacterium
AACTAAAATTAAAATTGAAAATATCAATTTTTTAAATAAGAAAATAAACGGTTCGTTTGTAGATCTAATTGTTACGAGTCCTCCCTATGTTACATCATATGAATATGCGGATTTGCATCAATTGTCAACTTTATGGTTGGATTTTGCAGAAGATTACAGGTCTCTTAGAGAAGGTACTATTGGAAGCTTGTATCACAATTCTAATTTTGCGGAAGATATAAAAGAATTAAATAAAACAGGCGAAAAGATAGTTTTCCAGTTGTATAATTATGATAAAAGAAAGGCTAAATCCACCGCAAAATATTTTGTTGATATACAAAAAAGTGTTTACAAAGCATTTGATATTCTAAATGGAAACAGCTTAGCTTTTTTTGTAATTGGTAATACAGAGTATAAATCAGTTCGCATTGATAATGCAAAACATCTTGCTGAAAGTATGATGTTAGCAGGCTTTGAGGATATTGAAGTAATAAAAAGAAAAATATCAAAGAAAATTCTAACTCCATATAGAGACAATAAGGGGAAATTTACTTCAAACAAGAACAGCCGGAAAGTTTACGCAGAAGAATTTATCATTATTGGAGCAAAAAATGAATAAAAAAACTTTAAAGATTAGACCATACGCCAGGCTTTTAACAATGCTTGGAGACCAGCTTATTAAAAATGAGCAAATTGCCTTAATCGAATTGATAAAAAATGCTTATGATGCTGATGCTGATTGGGTAAAATTAAGTTTCGAAAATTTCGGCGATAACTTGGAAGTATTGTTCAATTCTAAAATAATTATTGAAGATAATGGCGAAGGAATGTCTCTAGAAACCATTGAGAAAAGCTGGATGAATCCGGCAACTCCAAATAGATTTGTTAAAAAAGGTGAATCAAAAAAGACAAAAAAGAAAAAAAGAATTATTCAAGGAGATAAAGGTATAGGGCGTTTTTCGATATTAAAACTTGGGAAAAATATTTTAATCACAACGAGACCGGAAAATAGTGATGTTGAATTTGAAATTGACTATGACCTTTCTGCATACGATAATGATTTCTTAACTGAAAATGGAGAGGAAAAAGAGTTATTTATTGATGATTTGAACATCGAAGTTCGTACTAAAAAACCTGCGATTATTGTTGATAAAGAAATAAATGTTGATCACCAAATTTTCAACAGAGGAAATCACGGTACCAGAATTGAAATTTCAAATCTAAAAGGAGAGTGGAATAAAAAAAAGATAGAAAATATATATAAAGATATTTCCAAACTTGAGTCCATTTTCGATAAAATATTTAAAAAGGATAAAAAGAATGATTTCACAGTTGATGTTTATATAAATGGCGAAAGGTATTTTCTCGAAGAGGATTACATCGAGAAACTTTCAGGACTATTTGACACCAAAGCTGTTTTTAAGATTTCCGAAGGTAAATTTAATCTTGAAACAAAAGTATTTACATTTAAAGAAAATGGAATTCCCAAACATTTGAAAATAGAATCTCCAGTTTTTAAGAAAAATTGGGTTTACAGACAGCGTTTTCAAGACAAGAAAAATGGAGAATATAGGCCACCAGAATGTGGAAACTTTTCATTTAATTTTATCATTTTTGATTTTGATAAAAATGCCCCTGCAAAGTATTTACTCGATAATAATGATAGAAAATTAATTAAACAATACAGAATATATTTATATAGAGATGGTATTCGTGTGTTCCCTTATGGTGACCCTGAAGATGATTGGTTGAAAATAGATACCTATAGGGGTATAATTTCAGCTGGACAATTCTTTAGTAATGATCAGGTTGTCGGTTGGATTGAAATATCAAAAGCGGGAAATCCTGAATTAAAAGATAAAACTAATAGAGAAGGTTTAATTGATGAAGGAAATGCAACACAAGATTTCACTACCCTCATTCAATCATTTCTCTCTTATTTTAGGCTTCATCAATTTAAACAATATCAGGAAAATAATAAGGATAAAACAAAACAAGATATTTTCAGAACAGAAGAAGTAAAAAGACAATACGAGGAACTAAAAAAACATTTTAAGGATAATCCAACTGCAATAAATGCCATAAATAACCTATATACAACCTATTCAATAGAGCGTAAATATTTAACGCAGAGAGTTGAAGCAACAGAAGATTTAGCAAGTGTAGGCTTATCGGTCGAGATTGCATCTCACGATTTGATGTTAATGCTATCCAAAGGCATACTTGGAATAGACGATTTAATGAAAGATTGCATGGGCGGTAGTGTAACTATTGATAAGGTTGCTGAGGAGTTACAGAAATTAAGAGGCATCTTTTCCTTTGTTGAAACTCAAATGAAAGATATTCAATTATTATTTAGATCATCAAAGCAACGCAGAAGAAATATACGAGTAGATGATATTCTCCAAAAGGTAGTCAGAATTTATAAAAATACTTTAACTAAAGCAAGTATTAAACTGGAAATCGAAAAAATTGGTTCACCATTAATTGCTAAATGTACTGATGCTGTTTTGCTTCAATTATTTATCAATCTTTTTGACAATTCAATTTTTTGGTTATCAGATATAAATATCAAAGAGAAAAATATAATTATAACGTTAGATGGGAATAATGGAAAATTGATTTTTTCGGACAATGGACCCGGAATAAATAAAGATGATACGCCCTATATATTTAAACCATTTTATTCAGCAAAAGAAGAGGGACGTGGACTTGGATTATATATTGCAAGACAATTATTAGAAAGAATTGATTATTCAATCTGGCTTGCTGATATAAAAGCAGATATGATATTGTCCGGTGCTAATTTTGTTGTAAGTTTTGTTAAACAAGGTGAATAAATATGGATATAAAAAAATTGCTATCAGGAATTGCTATTATTATTGATGACAAAATAAAAAAAGAAGATAGTCAAGACTTAATACTAAATATTCGAGATAAATTAAAAGATAACCATGTTTCAATATTGGAATATGAAGATTTACCTGATGATTCGGAAATCCAAAATTTCAATAATATAAGCTTTATCCTACTTGATTGGCAACTTTTTGAAAGGCCGGAACCGGGAATGTTAATGGATGAAACACTATTCATTAACAACAACATCAAATTTTTAAAAGATATTAGAAAGGTTAGTTTTACTCCAGTATTCATTTTTAGTAATCAACCCCCGAATTCAATAATTAGAAAGCTTTCCGAAGAAGGTATCTACAATGAAGGTTCTAATAATTATATTTTTATAAAACAAAAGGAAGATATTATTTCAGATGTTGATAATAATTTACTCTTTAACGAAATTGAAAATTGGCTTAAAGAAACTCCTTCCATGTATGTTCTTAAAGAATGGGAACATTCTCTAAATAAAGCTAAAAAAAATTTATTTTGGTCTTTTTATGAAATTAATCACAATTGGCCATCAGTTTTATCAAAAACATTTAAGGGTGACGGCTCTGATGTAAATTACGAATTAGGTAATTTTATTTATAAAAATTTATCTGCACGAGCAGAACAAGTTGCTTTTGATGACAATATTCTTAATCAAGAAGATGATAATATTAGCAAAGAAGATATTAGGAAAGTTCTTGAAGCTGAAAGATTTATCAAAAGCGATGCCTTGCCTGACATACCTTTTACTGGAGATTTATTTGAATGTATAGTTGAAGGTTCAGAAGAAAAAAGATATTATTTGAATATTCGCCCAGAGTGTGATATTGCTCGGGATAAGAAGCCTGAACTGTATTGTCTTAAATGTCGTATTCTAAATGAAGAAAAAATCAATTCGGGTGAGAAAGAGGATAATGTACCTTTTATTCAAGGAAATTTTATTGAAAAAGTGAATAATGCTTATATTCCTTTTATTGATGGTGGTAAAATAATTGAAGTTCTTTTTAGAAACATGACGATATTTAAATGGGAAGAAAAACTTAAAGATAAAAATGATAAAGAAACAGGTAAAATGTTTAAAGAAACAAGAATAGGGAGATTATTGCCACCTTATATAACAAAAGTACAACAACGTTATTCATCCTACTTACAACGCCAAGGTTTACCAGCTATTCCTAAAAAGGCAATAAAGTGATTGTTATTTTGACTGAAAAATAGGGACAGGTGTACTATCTCAATAATTCGGTAACTTTTTCTGACTTTTCGTAAGGGATTTGAGAAATTTATATTCTTAATGTTTTCTAGGAAGAAAAGAGAAGAGAGATAATAAAAGATTGGATTAATTCCGGAAGGATTGAAGATATAAAATAATTAAACACAAAAAAATTTACCTATAACCCTGTTAGCTATTAAAAACGGATTTCAAATATTTCTTAGAATTATTTGTAATATTTCTTAGGATATCGTATAATAATTTTAACAAAATACGCCCTGGCGCTTGCTTAAGGGGTCAGGAAAAATTAAAGAAGCCACCTTTTTAGTTGAAGGTGGTTTCTTTTGTAGTTTTATTTGGTAAAGTAATTCTTCTGTAATTTCTTTTCTTTCATCAACTATTTTCCATAATTCTCGATGATAACTATTTTTAGGGCCATGTACCAACCTAACAATTGCCCCCTCTTGTTGGGCAAATTGTACGAGAGGAACAAAATCACTGTCTCCGCTGATGATCACAACAACTTCTGCTTGCTTTTTTGTTACAATTCTTGCCACATCTATTCCTAACTGCAGATCAGTTTTTTTTTGAGCGAATATTGGTTTTCTTTTATCATCATAGCCACGTAATTCCAGGCGGCCTTGTCTCAAAGTAAATCGAGGGTTACTCTCTAAAGCAGCAAAAAAACCTTGTTTCTTGGACATTTTCTCTCTTTCTTCTGGTGTGGGATTGGCCGACTGATAAGGAGGACAGTCATAATAATAAGCTCTGAGTAATTCCTCTTTTTCGCAAGACCAATTTACCAATTTATAGTAGTCAATTTTTGGTTTATGGTATTCTTCCAGCACTTTTGTTAAATAGCCTGCATCTATGAAGACAGCGACTCTATTTCTCATTTTCGTTCTCCTTATCTTTTAAAATATTTATATTTAATTTAGTCGCAAGATTTATTAAATAATCTATTCTTTTTCCTTCATTTAAATCAGAAATTTCCTTTAAGATTTTTTCTTTGTCAATATTCTGTGCTTTTTTAAATATAACTGTTTGCAGGAACTCCGAAAGTACTTCTAATCTTTTTTTGTAATCTTTCTCCATCTCGTTAAATTCTTGGCTTATTGCCATATTATACATTTCTTCTATGCTACTATCGTCGTCTTGTACTATTGTTACATACCAAAACCAATCATCACTGCCTCCTTTTACTTCTGGGCCTTTCCAAATGCCATTTTCAAATAGCCCCTTGTATTCAAAAACGTCTAACGTATGATCAGCTCTATCAAGTAATTCTTTTGAAATTGATTTTTTTGCTGTTTCTATTAAAAAACCAATATTCGCTGTTACACCGCCTCTATCTGCAGCCATTATCATTAGAGCGTCACGAAAATTTCTTTCGTTTTCTTCGACTATAATTTTAACCGTTTTTTTTACAAGAGCAGATAAGCTTTTTTGATCTGAATATTTAACTGCTTTTTCATATAAATATTCTTCTTCTGGGTTAACATAAATTGTTTTTCCTGCCATTTTATTTACCTCCCAAGGTTTTAATCTGATATAAGTATAATACAAATATACGTATATGTCAAGCAAAAATTAAAATTATTTTAATTTTTTTAATTCAGAATGAAAAAAAGGATGGTTTTGATATTTTAGAAAAAATTACAAAACCTTTATTTGCAATGATTCCATAATCTTTTTATGTACTATTTAATAAATAAAAAAGTGCTTTTTATGTTTTAAATTATTAAATGAACGTCTTCATTAGTTTAATCATTTGGTATTTTTTCTAACTTTTCATAAAGGGTTAATAATTGTCTAACTTTCATATAAACTCCATTTTATCTTAAGAGGGTTTATATTTACTAATTCTAATACTTTTTAATATACAAAGAATATCCATACTATAAATACTGTATCCTATGTTTGGGCTAAAGAACAATTCAAGTTGTAAAATCCAATAAAGAAATAGTATAATTTTAATAATTTGTTTAACTGTACTATATAAATTAATTCAAGGAATAGGAAGAATTAAAAATGAAAATAATAGCAGTGGATT
>JAGMBY010000066.1 GCA_023129485.1 Actinomycetes bacterium
TCTGGATACATTTGAGCGAGAAATGCCAAATCTTTTGGCTATCTCCCTCTGAGTCAAGCCATCATAATAATATAGAGTTGCAATTTCTATCAAAAGATCTTCCTTATTCATAAAATACCCTTAGTATTGTTCACAAATGTGAATTTATCTCACATTTGTACAATAATTTTATCTATTTTTAAAATAAAAGTCAACATTAAAGTGAGATATTTTCAAGCCAAAATAGAAATGTCCCATTTTGCATTGGCTGAGAGAGATTGTTTTTCTATATTTTTGTTATCTATTATGACTTATTCTAAATCTCCACTAGCGATGATCTACAGTAGGAATGTAAATCTTTTAGGTTTTGGTAACATTTTAGTTTTTTTTATAGATGTAGATCTTAAGAATTGACACACATTATGATAAATAAATCCTATTTTATTTAGTAAGTATTGGTAAGAATCGTATTTTTATACTAAAAATAAATGTGGTAGTATTATCAAGTAAAATAAGACTTAAAAATTTTAATTATGAATATGAAAGTAGCATTTTGTTATTCCTCTAAAAAATTTTTAATAGATGATATTCCAAAGCCTCAAATAAATGGGGATGAGATTTTAGTCAAGGTAATGGCTTGTGGTATTTGTGGTTCAGATATAAAAAAGATTTTTGATGATAAAGTTAAAAAACCGATTGTATTAGGTCATGAAGTTGCTGGTGATGTTGTTGAAATTGGGTCAAATGTAAAGGATTTTAAGATTGGTAATAGAGTTGTTGTTACTCACCATGTTCCATGTTGTAATTGCCAATATTGCAAACATGAAAACTATTCAATGTGTAGACAATTCAAATCAACAAACATCTATCCAGGAGGTTTTTCTCAATTCATTAGAGTACCTAAAGAAAATGTTTCTGTTGGAACATTAAAGATAGACAAGAAAGTATCCTATGAAGAGGCAAGTTTTTCTGAACCATTAGCATGCTGTTTATACTCATTAGGAAAAATTAATCTGTTTCTAAGAGACTTTGTTGTGATCATAGGATTAGGGACAATTGGACTGTTGTTTTACCAGTTGATAAAAATGAATAAAGCCATCCCTATAGGCATTGATATTGATGAAAATAGAGTAGATTTTGCTAAAAAATTTGGATTTGATTTTGCATTAAATCCAAATAAGGAAAATATTACAGAAGAAATTTTAAATATTACTAAAGGAATTGGAGCAGATTTAGTAATTTTAACTGCAGTAAATAAGAAAATCTTGAACCAATCCCTGAGTTATATTAGAGATGGAGGAAAAATAATAATTTTTGCTGGAGCTATTAAAAAAGAAATCGCAAAAATAAATATTAATGAACTATATAGAAGAGAAATATCCATAATTGGAAGTTATTCTTCATCTCCAAAACATCTATCCAGAGCTTTGAAATTAATCTCACATGGAGATATTGATGTTAAGAGTCTTACAACCCGTAGATTTCCATTAGAAGAGATTGAAAAGTCCGTTGAATTAATTGTAAACAGAAAAGCTTATAAAATTATAATTGAACCTTGGAGTTAAATTATTAAATTTATTTTGTATTCTAAATCGTATTACTTACATCTTTATGAATATTTCTTAGACTAAAATCCTGCTAACATGATTTTTTTATTTAGAATCATAAGTTTTTTAAATAAATAAATTAAAAATAGAAAGGGAGTTAAAATTGAAGAATAATAGAAAATGGGAAATTGATGCAACAAAAAGAGTTGCTGAGATAATGTGTGCTAGTGCTAGAACTGCACCAAAGGCAAAGGGAATTGATAATATAGAAACCTTGATTTTAAGTGAGGAACAAAAAGAACTTGTAATTGCTGAGATGGAAAGAATTGCTATGGAAGAGAAGGTGGGAACAATGAAAAAAACCTTTCTAAGAGATGCAAATAATCTCGAAGAAAGCCATCAAGTTGTAATCATTGGCACAAGATTAAAAACAATTGACATTCCATACTGCAATTATTGTGGATTTGAGAATTGTAGTGCAAATAAAAAAGCTGGTGGTGTTTGTTTCTTCAATTCTAATGATTTAGGGATAGCAGTTGGTTCAGCAGTTTCAATTGCGGGATTAAATCATATTGACAACAGAATTATGTATACAGTGGGAAGAGCAATAATTAATTTAAAACTTTTAGGTGAAGATGTAAAACTAGCATTAGGAATACCTCTGAGTGTGACTGGTAAGAGTCCTTTTTTTGATAGGGGATAAAAAATACTTAAAATCTACTTTTATTTGGTGATTTTTCTAAAATCGTTCTTGTATTTAATTCTTTTTAATAGAGTAATAAAAATGATTGAAGTAGATGAATGGACAAAACAAAAAGGAATAAAATTTTTAAAAGAAGTAGGAATTAAAAAAGGAGATATAATTTTCGATTGCTGCTGTGGTGAAGGAAACTATACTATACCAGCTGCCAAGATATCTGGTAAAGATGGTATGGTATGTGCTATAGATATGAATAAAAATAAACTTGATACATTAAAAGAGAAATCTAATTTAGAAAACCTTAAAAACATTAAGATAATAGAAAAAGAATTTAAAAAAACTATACCATTACCAGATAAATTCATAGACATGGTGCTTTTATATGATATATTCTGGTATTTTTCCATTGAAGATATAAGATTACCATTATTATTAGATGAAGTTTATAGAATTTTAAAAAATAATGGTTTACTTTCAATTTACCCGGAACATGTAGATACAAACAAACTTAAACTAATCATAATAGATGCTAATTTCAGATTAGAAAAGGAATTTTTTAATACCTTAATTCATAATAATAATCTTAAAAAAGGGTATATTTGGAATTTTAAGAAAGTATTAAAATGAAAAAGCTGTCTTTTAAAGATTATGTTATTGTTTCCTGCGGAACATTGGCTCCCGAAATAAATTACCTAAAAAATAGTAAATTTTTAGATGCTAAGAAAATTTTATATACAAAACCGGGTAGACATGAAGTCCCCACAGAACTTGAAAGTCAACTTATAAATAAATTAAATATTGCTAAAAAGTATTCTGAAAATATTATAGTAGTATATGGAGGAAAATATTGTTACATCGATATCAAAGAACCGTACAAAACAATAGACAGAATAATAAAAGACCATGGTAAAAATATTAGTAGAATAAATGCTAGCCATTGTATAGATATGCTAGCCAGTAAAAAGGAAAGAGAAAATATAGCAAATACTGTAGCTAATGGTGAAAAGGTTTGGTGGCTTACACCGGGATGGATGATATATAGACATTTTGTCTTTCAGGATTGGGATAAAGCAATGGCTAATGAAAACTTCCCAAAACATACCGGGGGAGCTATCTTGCTGGATGGTATTGGGTTCTGGGAAAAATACATTGAAGATCATGCCGAGAAAATTTTAGAATTTTCAGACTGGATGGGCATTCCGATCCAACCTTATAAAATTTCTCTTATTAGGTTAAAGAAACTTCTCTTAGAAAAAATCAGATAGAAAAAATAACCAATCCATCATACATGGTGGTGTAACATCATGCCTGAGAATTTTTACGGGAAGAACTTCCTCTATTTACTTTTAATTACTTTTTCATATTCTGGAAAATAGTTACTAATAACTTTTAGATTAAATTTAGAGAGTATAGACTCTTTAGGTTCTCTTTCCAGTAAAAATTCAAAAGATTTTCTTATTAATTCTTCTTTGGTTATTTTTCCACCAGTTAATTTTTGGTAATAGTAATCATCCAGGGTTATCAAGTAGTCTTTAGCAGTGCCTTCTTCAACTTTTACTATAAATTGTTTCTCATTTTTCTTTTCCACAACAATCAATATTCTCACCTTTCTCTTAAATAGTTTTTTACACTATATATAAGTAGATTTTCTACTTTTAACCTTTAATTTAGTAAATATAAGTGGAAATACAATATCTTTTGTACAGCAAGGTGTCCAAACAGCAAGAAATAAAAATACAAAAATTACCATAACATAACCATAATCCCTGTAAAGGCTCCAATATCAGTAAACGGAGAGTGCTTTCGCAGTTCTATTGCTATAATCTTAAACATTTTTATTTAGTTTCTTATTTGCTAACTTAATATGCTCATTTGCTTGTTTTAAAAGTGCAACCGCTTTTCTTAATTCACTTCCTACCTCTTTAAGTTCAAATTTTTCTGCATCTTTTAGCCATTTTCCATGATCGCTTATATGCTCATTATTGTGTTCAATCCAGTGAGGTATAATTATTTTTAATTTCTTAATATATTTTTCCCTGTTGCTTTCATTGTTCATTTTTTATTTATCACTTTCCTTTTCCAAAATAGTATAATTTTTGGTAAAGTCTATCTCTTTTATAAAATAACCTTCTAATTTATTGCTTTCTCCAAATATAGAATATATCTCAATAGTCCCATCATTAACAATTATATTTGAAGCTTCTTCTATTACAATTTCATCTTTACTTTTATCTCCTACATAAACTTTAGAAAGACACATTCTTACTCACCTCTAAAATTAATTTTTATGTCATATTTACCTTTTACTATTCTATTTCTCTTTTATTACCTATCTCCCTTCCAGTATTTTCTTTCCATATTAAAAATTTTTTAATAATTTTCTTTTTAAGGCTTTGTGCCTAACCATTATAGTTTTTGAGCTCTGACCACCACAAATGAACCTTCACCATATCCTTTTCTTATTTCCTCAATACCATTTATTTTATCCAGAGTATTAAAAATAGTTTGTCTAAAACTTTATCTATACTAAAAGAAATGGGATATCTTAGGCAGTAATTCATAATAATTCAGTTAATATCTATTTTCTTTCCTACACCTACATCTATGTAATTTTTACCAAACTCTTCTTTAAATAATCTACGAGCAGTATCTCCTGAACAATGGCAAAGCCCAACATATACTACACCTATGTCCTTAAAACTTAGAATAATTTTACCTACTTCACCACTACTATAACCACTTAAATGAAACCCACCCATTACCAAAAGTACCTCATCACTTACCAGCTCTTTTGCTTTTTCTACTATTTTAACAATACCAGGATGAGCACAACCGGTTATAACAACCAGCCCCTTATTTGTTCTAATAACCAGTGACTGCTCTTTAATCCAGCCCCCAAGTTCTCCGGTTGAAAAAGCGTTTTTACAAATCTTTACTGGACCTCCTACTTCAACCACTTTCGCACCATAACTATTAACATTATGTTTAAAATCATCCGGAAATGATTGTGGTAAATATACTATTAGGTTGGAATTTTCTTTTAAAAAACTATCCAGCCCCCCAACATGATCTCCGTGAATATGAGAAAGAATAACAACATCTATCTTGCCAGGGTCAATTTTTAATTTTTTCATATTGTCAAACAATAACTCCCCATTTCCACCAGTATCAAAAAGAATATTTTTTTCTGTCCCCTCTATAAAGCATGAAAAGCCCCATGCAGTTTTAAGCCCTTCTTTATAAGGATTATTATCATAAACAACCTCTATGCTTAAATTTCGGACTGGAAATATAGAAGTTTCTTTAAATTTATCGTTGATTTTTGGGATATTTTCTTTTTTACTACATCCTGAAAAAATAATCATCGTTATAAACATAACAATTATAGCAAAAACTAATTAATCTGCGTAAAATGGTAGGGTTGATGCTCCTATAACTCCAGCATTATCTCCTAATTTAAATCTATCAATTTTTATTTTCTCTCTGATTCCTGGCATTGCTCTCTTAAATGTCTCATCAATCATTGGTTTAAATAAAACATCTCCAGCACTTGCTACTCCACCCCCAATCAGAAATAGATAGATATTAAAAATATTTGCTAATGAGCCAATTGCAATTCCAAGCCATTTACCTGTTTCTTCATAAACTTTTTGAGCTAATAAATCTCCCTTATTAGCTTCCTCAGCAATTATAGAAGCATTTAATTCCTCTTCCCTTTCCAGATAATTGCTTAACAAGGTTTTTATTTTCCCCTCACTTATAATTTCTTTTGCTCTTCTAACTATAGCTGATGATGATGCTAATGCTTCAAGGCATCCTCTATTTCCACATCCACATAAAGGTCCATCTGGATCTAATGTGATATGACCCAATTCTCCTGCAAAACCTTCAGGACCTCTGAGTAGCTTTCCGTCTATTAATACTGCTCCTCCTATACCAGTTCCTATGGTAAAACATATAAGATCATCAACACCTTTACCTGCACCAAATCTATATTCTCCCAATAGTGCAGCACTGGCATCATTTTCATAAAACAATTTATAGTCAAAATACTTTTTTAATTCATCAATAATGGGAAAACCTCTCATTTTAGGAAAATTGGGCATTAATTCAACAACGCCAGTTGTAAAATTGACCAAACCTGGTAAACCCAGACCAATTCCAACAATTTCTAAATTTTCACTTAGAGACCAATTCTCAACAAGTCTTAATAAATCCACAATACTTCTTAATATTATTTTAGCTTTCTCTCTTGCTGGTGTTTCTCTTATTTCCTGTTTTAAAATTCTTCCATCTTCTGAAACAGCAGTTGCTAACATAGTTGTTCCACCTAAATCCAAACCAATTCCTATTTTTTTCACTATTTTTTATCTCCTTTCTAAAGGATATAAAGGTATAAATTTAATCTTATAACTGTAGGATTAAAATTTGTAAGCATTATTTTAAACATTTTAAAAGATTGTAAAGATTTTTTTATTTCATTTTTGTTTACAATTTTTTATATATAATGTATTATATTTAATTTTTAATTGAATATTCTTTAATTTTCGATTAAATATTTTATAACAATAAAACTAAAAAGACATTAATACTTCATGATTTAATTATTTAAAAATCATCCTATAAAAATAAAATTAAAAACTATGGAACTAAAAGATATTGGGGAATTTGGTTTAATTAAGAGACTAACTAAAAATATAACACTTTATAAAGAAAGAGTTATTGTAGGAGTTGGAGATGATGTTGCAGTTGTAAAAACAGAGGCTGAAAAGTATTTACTTTTAACTTGTGATATTTTGATAGAAGGAACACATTTTACAAAAGAGACTATAACACCATATCAATTAGGTAAAAAAGTTGTTGCAATAAATGTCAGTGACATTGCGGCTAAAGGGGGTATTCCCAAACAAGCATTAATTTCCATTGGATTGCCAAAAGATACTAAAGTTGTATATGTGGATGAAATTTATGGAGGAATAAAAGAACAGTCTAAAAAATTTAATATTGACATAGTTGGGGGAAACACAGCACTATCCAAAGACAAAATATTTATTGATCTATTCTTAGTAGGGGAAATTAAGCCAGATCTTTTACTTTTAAGATCCGGGGCAAAACCTGATGATAAGATACTTGTAACTGGAAATTTAGGTGATTCATCAGCTGGATTAAAAATTATAGAAAACCAAGATTTAAAGCTTGAAGATATTAAGTTTGAAAAAAAATACAAAACAAAATTAAAACAAGCTCATTTAAGTCCTAATCCTAGATTATTGGAAAGTAGAATTATAGCAAAGAGTAATTTTGCGAATAGTATGATGGATATAAGCGATGGTTTATCAAGTGATTTAGCTAAAATTTGTGAAGCAAGCAATGTAGGTGCGATTATTTGGGAAGAAAAAATACCAGTATCTAAAGAGACCCTGGCATTTGCAAAATCAATTGGAAAAAGTCCTTTTAACTTTGCCCTTCATGGAGGAGAAGATTATGAATTACTCTTCACTATTCCAAAAGAGAATGTGGAAATAATTATTAAAAAAATTCAAAGGGAGACCAAAACAAAAGTAACTGAAATTGGAGAAATTAAAGATAGAAAATTTGGTATAAAAATCGTTAAAACTAATGGAGAGATGACGCCCTTAAATACTTATGGATGGAATCATTTTAAAACGTAAAGAATAAAATATACTAACTCCCCGCCACAAGCAAAGCGAAGGGGTTGGGTATTTACCTAACCCATTTATAATATAATTAATTATTTAAAAGGTAATAAAAATGAAGAATAATCTAAATAAAAATAAAAACAATAATAAAAATCATAATCCCAAAAGTAATGTGAATATTTTATCCTCTATCCATTTCTTGGGAGGAATTTACTATAATATGCTATGGGCTATAAGACAACCGTTCTTCCTAAGTTTGAATCCATCAATGGCTTTTGTTGGTTTATTAGAAGGAATTGGAGCATACAATGGAATTATATCCCCGATAAGCCAGCTTGTGGGGGGTTGGCTCTCGGATAGAACTGGGAGAAAGAGATATATAGTAATTTCCAGTTTATTTATTATTTCTGCCTTAACTCTTTTTCTTATAGCTGGTTATACTAAAATGGCTTTATTTTTAATACCTGCAATGTTATTTTTTGGCGCTATTGCAATTTCTTGGCCTTCATTAGATTCTATTATATTTGAATCGGCATCAGAAAAAAGGATAGGGGTTAGCTATTCAATATTTATGTTTGCAGGTGTATTTCCTGGTATATTCGCTCCCTTCTTAGGTGGAAAGATTGCAGATTCATTTGGTTATTTACCTGTATTTTATTTAGGAATTTTCATTGAAATAATATGTCTAATCCTTATCATACTTTATCTAAAAGAAACATTATCTATAAAAAATAGAGAGAGATTAAATTTTTCTAAGTTCTTACCCGTTGTAAAAGAAAGTTTCAAAATTCCTAAGGTCTTAAGAAATTTCTATTTTGTTACAACAGTAGATATATTTGTTTGGGGAATTGGTGCTGCAATTTTACATGGAATGTTAAGAAAAACATTTAATGTATCAAATTTACAAATTGGTATCTTACAGTGTTTATTCTCACTTAGTTGGGCAGCTACCCAAATACCTGTTGGAAAGTTAATTGACAAATTTGGATGTAAAATATTCCTCATTACATCAGAATTGGTTGGTGTTATTGTTATGCTTGGATTTTTAATATCAAATAAATATGAACAATTTTTAATCTTTTCATTTTTGTGGGGAATGGTTGCATCAACATGGGTTCCAGCTGTTAAAACTCTTATTGCCAATAGCGTGGAAAAAACTAAAAGAGCTGAGGCTATAGGAAAATTGTCATTTTTTAGAGGAGTATTTGGATTTCCAGCACCTTTTATTGGTGGAATTTTGTATGATAATTTCGGATTTAAGATACCAATACTTGCTAATTTAATTGGAGCATTATTAGCAGCTATATTAATTTACCTATTTGTACATGAATCACCGAATGGAAAATTGGCTTATAAAACATAATATCATTCTTAACATCTACAATAAAATTGTCTATCAAATATTTATAAATTTTCTAACTACAAATTCAAAGAAATTTCTTACTATCTTTTTACCAGTTTCTCCAGAGCGTTCAATGTGAAATTGAACTCCATATAGATGCTTATCAAGATGTTTGATTGTTTCAACGGGACATGATTTAGAATTTGCCAATAATTTAAAACCAAATTTACTTAAATATTCAGGGTTAACATATTCTATATGACTTTCATAAACATTTATATTGTTGTCTAATCCATGAAATATTTCATCCTTATTTAGTATGAAAACTTCCTCAGGATTTTTTGGATAAGGTTTAATTATTTTTTTCAAACCATGAATTATTTCTACACCAAATGCTTTTGCTATTATCTGATGACCATAACAAATTCCCAATACAGGAATTTTTATACTCTTTAAAAATTTTAAAAAATCTTTAAAATATTTTCCTTTTGAAATATAATCCTCCGAACCTGAAATAATTACAGCATTATAATCATTTACTTTAAAATTCTTTTTTACATCCTTATCATAAACTACCTCATAGGTGCTAAAATTATCTATCAGTTCACAATAATTTTTTATTTTCTTATCGGGCAGTTCTCTATAGCAATTAATTATTAAAGTCTTCATAATAATTTATAAAATTGTAAAAAATAACAATGTAAATATTGGTAGATTATTCAGTATTAGTTAATAACGAATTTTTATAAATTTGAAATAAAATTTAATATGGAGGTCCTGTTTAATTTAAATCTTCAAAACCAGGATTAAATGGTTATTAGTTTTAAATTTTTAAAAGCTAATGATGTCATTTTATGACCTGTGTTTATAAATTCATCTCTTTTAGAAGTTATTAGATACTCTGGTTCATATATTTCCCTGAAACTATTTAGAAGTCCCTCGTGTGACAATTTTTCCTTAACATAATGAGCAACAAATCTAGATGGGTTAAAAACATTTACATTATTTCCTAATAAATCATTTATTCTCTCAATAATGAAAGAAAAATGTGTGCAACCAATTATTAAATTTGTAATTCCATCACTAAGAAGTAGGGATAAACAATTATTTAATTCCTCTTTGAAACTATCACTCTCAATTTTTCCAGTTTCTATTAAAGGTACTAATTTTGAGCAGTCTTTAGAATATAGCTTAATATCAGTATTTAATTTTTTAATAACATCATCATATGCTTGGCTGTTAATAGTTGCAGTAGTGCCAATTAAACCTACCGAATTTCCCCTAAATTTATTAATATATTGGGAAACCACTTCAGGCTCTATCATACCAATAACTGGAATTTCATATTCCTTTCTTAAATCATCTAATTTAATTGTAGAGGCAGTATTACAAGCAATAACAATCATTTTCACATTTTTTGAGATTAAAAAATTGATTATTTCATAAGCAATCTTTTCTATCTCATCTTTAGGGCGAGTACCAAAGGGATGTTTTTTCTTATCCGCAAGATATATTATTTTCTCATAAGGGAGAATTTTCTTTATTTCAATGAGAACTGAAAGTCCACCTATTCCCGAATCAAATATTGCTATTGGTTCATGTCTTTTCAAAATCACTTTTTAAATCCTTTAAATTCTAACACCGTTAATATATTCACATATTATTAATACTCATACTAAATTTAAGATTATTTTTTAAATCCTTCAATTATTTCAACCCCACTACTTGTTCCAATTCTATTTGCTCCAGCTTCAATCATTTTTATTACATCATCAAAAGTTCTAATCCCTCCAGCTGCCTTAACACCCATTTCCTCTCCTACTGTTTCTCTCATCAATTTTACATGCTCAACTATTGCTCCTGATGGGCCAAATCCTGTTGATGTTTTTACAAAGTGAGCTCCAGCTTCCTTACTTAATTTACATGCTCTTATTATTTGTTTATCAGTCAGGTAGCAAGTTTCTAATATCACCTTAACAATTTTTCCATTAGCTGCTTCGACCACAGCCTTAATATCATCCCTTACTTGAGTATAATTCCTTTGTTTTACAAAAATTATATTTATAACCACATCTATCTCATCTGCACCGTTTTCTATTAATTTTGCAGTTTCAAAAGCCTTAACCTCTGTGGGAGTGTATCCCAACGGAAATCCAACAACAGAATCCACTTTTACATCTGTATCATTTAACATTGCTTTAGCCATTGAAACATATGTTGGATTTACACAAACAGCATAAAATCCATATTTCTTTGCTTCTAAACAAAGTTGGTTAATATCATATCTATCAGTATTTGGTTTTAGATTTGTATGGTCAATCATTTTTGCTAATTGCTTTTTAGTTATTTTAATCACTTTTTAATTCACACCTTTCTAAAATTTGTAAAATGAAATTCATTTATCAGCTTATTTTAAAAAGATTACATTAGTAAAATTATTTATTTTAATGAGAATTTAATATTTTATTAAATTTAATTGTTATTAGTAGATTTGTGGCATGGTTTCGAAGACATTTCAGTCAAGAAACTATGCCCAAATCTTTTAACAGTTACTTTATTTATTTTTTAATTAGATTGCTTCGGGACTTTGTCCCTCGCAATTACATAGTTATAAAAATATTTTTTTTATTTTGGTAGTAGGATTTTTAAACCTTTATTTAATATTGAGACGGTTATTGGTAGTTCTCCCCACACATCTCCATCAGTCTCTACCATAATGGGTTTTCTACTTTCAACATATAATTTTTCCGTCTGAAAATACTCAACATCCGGAAATTGGGTATGAATTCTAAATATAGCACCCAAGAAATAACGGAAATAATTAATAAAATTCTCCTTTTTAAAAAGGCAAACATCTAAAAGCCCATCTGTTACTGAAGCTTTGGGTGTCATCTTCACATAAGGAGAACCATAGATGCTAACATTACTAATCACCATAAAATAACATTTTTTCTTTTTAATAATATCTCCATCTTTAAACTCTACATATATTGGGGTAGACTTATAAGAAAAAACAGTCTTTAATCCTGTGTAAATATAAGCTAATTTCCCATACTTCCTTTTTAGTGAGGGCGGGGTAGTTTTAAGTACATAAGAATCAAAACCTATGCTGGCTAAAGATAGAAAATAGCTGTCATCAATTCTACCAATGTCAACTTCATATAAATTCCCTTTATAAATGGCCTCACATGCTTTTAATGGATTTATAGGAATTCCTACTTCATTAGCAAATACATTAGCAACACCAGATGGAATTATTACTATGGGGATTTTAGATGGTAAAAGACCATTTATTACTTCATTTATAGTTCCATCTCCACCCATTACTGCTACAACATCAAATTCATCTTCTTTGATCTCTTCAGTTACCTCTTTGGCATCTCCAACATCTTTTGTTGTGTGTAAGTCTAAATCAACTTTGTTAGTTTTTAATTTTTTTACAACATCGTCAATATATTGGCTACCTATTCCGCCACCAGAAATGGGGTCAAATATCAACTTTGCTCTTATCATGTTTAAAAATTCTTTTATTATTTGTTATATTACAAGACCTGGATTTTATAGTTTTAAAATAGCTTTGTGGTATACTTTCGCAGACATTTTCAGTCAAGAAAGTATACCCAAAGCTTCTATTATTTTTAAATTAGATAAACCTTTTGTTATATTGCAAGACTTAGTCCTTTATATTTTAAAATCCCTCTTTAACTTTACATATCTTGAAATATCATTTCTATGAACAATACCAACCAATTTATCCTGAGCTACAACCAAAAGATAATTTGATTGAATTTCATTCATTTTATATAAAGTATCTATCACATTTGATTCTGAATTTATGATTTGACTTTCTTTTATTGGTTTTAAAGCTTCCATAACTTTTGTTGTAAGCCTTCTATCTTTAGGTATTATTTTTACATCTTCAGTAGAAATGGTTCCTATTATTTTTTCATTCTCGAGGACTGGGAAAATTCTATAATCATAGACCATAAACCAATTTCTAATTAGATTATCCAGAGTTGTGTCTGGATCTATTGTCTGGAATTGCTTTCTCATAACATCTTTAACCAAAACTGTTGCTAAAGATGATCTTATGACCTCCTGTTGATAACTCCCTTTAGCCAAGTTTTGGAGGAACCACCCTAAAACTATAGGCCATAAGCCACTAAAATTTCTAAGTTGATATATAAATACTGATAAAAATATTGATATTGAACCAAATGTGACCATACCATATCCTAATATCTGTCCTAAAATTGAGGCAATTCTCGTAGATGATAAAATATCATCTGTAAAATACCATAGAATTGACCTTAAAATCCTCCCACCATCTAAAGGAAATCCTGGAAGAAGATTGAAAAGTCCTAAAATCATGTTAATTAGAGATAGATAACCAAAAAAGGCAATTATGGGAAGGATTGAGAAATCTGTAACTTTAAATCCAAGCCAGAATATTCCAAAAAAAAATGAAAGAATGAAACTCGCAAATGGACCTGCAATTGCCATCAAAAATTCTTGAACTGCGGTTTTTGGAGGGCTGCTCATCTGAGCAACACCACCAAATATAAACAAGTCTATCCTTTTTATTGAAACGCCGGTCATATTTGCAACAACTGAATGGGAAAGTTCGTGAATGAGTATTGATGTGAAGAAAAATATCGCTGTTATAACACCTAAAATTATATTAGTTATAGTATTAAATTGTGGATACAGTGTAGGAAAATATTCAGTTGATAGTGAAATTATGACCAAAATAAAAATCAAAAACCAGCTCCAGTTTAAACCTACTTCAATTCCAAAAATTTTAAATAATTTTATACCGCGTTTTAACATTAAAAATTAACTCCTTCTAACACTTTTAAATACAAAGTTTAATTTATTAGAATTATCCCCTTTCTTAATACTAAAAACTAGCCCCTTCTAATGCTTTGGAACAAATACAATTTCTTTTTTCCGGGATCTTTGGGATACACTTAAAAATTAGCTCTTTTAATTTCTCATTATTTTCTTTAAAGACTCTGATTACTTCTTCATGACTTACTGGTTTTATCTTGGGATGACCCTCCAGACCTACATCATAATCTGTAATTAGTGAGATGTTCACATAGCAAATTTCAAGTTCTCTGGCTAGATGACATTCTGGAAATTGAGTCATATTAATAACTTCCCAGCCCAATGAAGAAAACCACTTACTCTCAGCTCTTGTACTAAATCTTGGTCCTTGAATAACAACCACAGTTCCGTTTTCATGAACAGGCAAGTTCAATTCTTTAGCAGTTTCTATAACCTTTTTTCTCATTTCTGGACAGTAAGGATCTGACCCACTAACATGTGTAGTTTTTGGTCCATCATAGAATGTAGACTTTCTTCCAGAAGTTCTATCTATATATTGGTTACAGATAACAAAATCACCTGGCTTTACATCTAAACTTAAACTTCCAGCTGCACATGGTCCGAATATTCTTTTGATGCCTAATTCTTTCATGGCATAAACATTTGCTCTGTAATTTACCATGTGAGGTGGGTATTGATGATTTCTACCATGCCTTGGTAAAAAAGCAACCCTCCTACCATTTATATTACCTATCGCTATAACATCACTTGGATCACCATAGGGAGTTTTTATAGATACTTCCTTTATATCTTCCAAAAACGAATAAAATCCAGTTCCCCCAAAAACTCCTATTTCAGCTTTTACCTTTTTCACCAAAACCTCTTCATAATTAATGTAATAATATAAACTGTTTCATAATTGAAATTTTAGTATTACATCTTTAAAATCAATATTATTTCTTAATCTAATAATAAATTAGATAAAATTGAAATTACTTTTTATTCTATACCAAATAAAATTGAATTTGCATCTTAAATTTTGAACTTAAAACTAAATTTAAAAGTCTAATTATCAGATATGAAATTTTTAATAAATTACTTTCATTTGTATTTATAATATTATATGGAAAAAATTTTTAATAGAGAATTTAAGAATAAATTTTTTAAATAATGTATATTTTAAAATAATTAAAATATTATGGGGGTTATCGGGATGAATTTTATTAATATAAAACCTTTAAAAATATTTAATAAATTAATTAGCAAAATATCTATTATTTTATTAATTATCATTTTAATCACCTTATCAATCACGTGCTGTCAAAAAATAATTAACTTCATATTTAAGGAAGAACCAATAACTCCGATTCCTACACAAGCAATAACCCTTTATTTTTCAAAATGTGGTGAGAAACAGTGCTTTTTAATAGAGGAGATAAGAGAAGTTAAATTAGACAAAGAGTTACAACTAATTTTAATGGAGGAGTTAATTAAAGGTCCTGTTAGCAAAGAGCTATCTCCTACTCTTCCAAGTAGTACAAAAGTAAATTCAATGACAATAGAAGAGGATTTGGTAATCGTTGATTTTAGTAAAGATATAATTCTTGATCATGAGATACCACACAGTTCAACTACTGAACCATTAGCAATTTTTTCAATTGTTAACACATTAACAGAACTTCCCCAAGTAAAAAGAGTTAGGATACTTGTTAATGGAAAAAATGAAGGTGACATTAATGGAATGAGAATTGAAGATTTTTGGGGACATGTTGGAATTTATGAGGTCTTTGAGAGAAATGAAGAAATTATTGGTCCCAAAGGATAAAATTGTTTATGTTTCATGTAATCCCACAACTTTGGCTCGAGATTTAGCAATGTTAATTGGAGGAGGATATAAACTCAAAGAAGTTCAGTCAATAGATATGTTTCCCCATACCTATCACATAGAAACAGTATCTATATTAAATATTTAACTATTCTTTACTTTGACTTTCTCTAGATTTAATTTCCTTGCTTTGTGTTTCCTCTAAAGATATTATCTTTTCATGGAGTTCATCTATTTTTTTATCTCTTTTTTTAAGCATAAATTTAAAAGAAAGAATGATTGCAGTAGTTATCAAAATGGGTATAAGAATAAATATAGCTATTACTATTATTTCATACCAATAAGAAAAATCTCTCATTTCTTTCCTCACATTTAGTCTATATTAATAATTCCATGTTTAGATTTGTAAATAATTATATTAGTTGCAGGATTCGATTGGGCTGACATATTTTCCTTTATATACATCAAGAATACCTTTTGTGTCTATTTTTAGTTCCGGAATTGGAAGACATAAGAAAGATAAGGTCATAAATGGAGATTCTAAACCAATTCCCAATTTTTCAACTTCTTTATGAAGATTATGAACATCCTTATGAAGTTCTACCGGTCCCTGGTTTGTCATCAGTCCGGCAATTGGAAGATTCACTTTAGCTAAAACCATACCATTATTTACAACAACCAAACCCCCTTGCATATTGATTATTTCATTTGCTGCTAATGCCATATCCTCATCAGTTGCTCCTACTACTAAAATATTATGCTCATCATGAGCAATACTAGTTGCAATCGCTCCTACCTTTAGACAAAAAGAATTTATGAATCCCACTGTTACCTTACCTTCGGGTTTGTATCTATCTATAACTGCTATTTTTAATATATCATTTTCCAAATCCCTTAAGACATTACCACCTTTGACCTTTAGTTTTGCTTTTATGAATTTTGATGTAATTTGACCATCAATCGCTCCTATTACTCTTACTATTGCCTCTTTACAATCTTCTCTAACCCTAATTTCAAAGTCCTTGGGTTCCAACTTTCTTTCTACTTTTATGCTATCTAACAGATAATATGGAATTTGAACCTTACGGAGTCTGTGACGAAACTTCCCAGTTTCATAAATTACATTTCCCTCTATCATCACAATTTCTGTAGTAAAATCACTCAAATTGTTAATTAATACCAGATCTGCAACTTTACCGGGAGATATGCTCCCAATCATGTTATCTAATTTGAAATGTTTTGCAGCATTTATTGTTGCCATCTGTATTGCTTCTACGGGATCTAACCCAACTTTAACAGCTTTTCTCAAACAGTTATCTATATGACCCTTAGAAAAAATGTCTAATATTTCTAAATCATCTGTTCCAAAAACCATATTTCTGGTATCTTTAACCTTGCTTTTTATATTGGTTAAAATATCTTCAAGGTTTTTCGCTGCTGATCCCTCTCTGACAATTAGAGTTATCCCTCTTTTTAACTTTTTAAGAGCCTCCTCCTGGTTAATTGATTCATGACATGATGAAACTCCTAAACAAGCAGCTTCATCTAATCTTCTGTCACTATAATTGGCTCCCAAATGACCTTCTATTATAAATCCATTTTCCCTAGCAAAATTACATGCTTCAATATACTCCTCTTCAGTTGGAAATAGATATGGTGAAACTTCGCCAAGCCCTATGATGCTTCTTGAATATTTCTCATAATATCCTTCACTTATCAGTCTTTTCAAAATCCTATATGGCATGGTGAAATATATTTTCATTTTTGTTCTCTTTGCTTCTTCAAACATGTAAAGTATGCCCTTCACACCAAGAACACTTGTGATTTCATGGGGATCTGCAACTATCATGGTTGTTCCACAACTGATAAGAAGGGGAGCTAATGTCGTGGGAATCATATAAGAGCTTTCAATATGTACGTGAGAATCGATCAAACCAGGAATTAAATATTTACCATCCGCATCTATAATTTTAGGAGATTCTTTAATAACTTTATCATTACTTTTTTTAATTAGCTCTTCAGTGTCTATCTCATTAGATATTGTGACTATCTTTCCATTTGAAATTCCAACCTCACCTTTTTCAATTTTCCCGGCAAAGACATTAACTATCTGGGCATTTTTAATAATTATATCCATATCACACCTAAGAATATTATTTTTATAATATAAAATTTAATTTTAACTTTACTCGGTAATCAATTTTCAAAGATTGCCTGTTCTTTAACAATTTAAAATTTATTAAATTTATATATTATTGATTTTTATTTATCAAAATCATTTTCTAATATCTAAAAGCCTATACAAATTCAATAGATAAGAAATAATCTCAAATAAATTTTAGATATTATACAACAATTATTTATTAATTATACATATTTTCAAAATTGTTCTTTTGATTTTTAATAAAAGATTAGATTTAAATGAAGATATAAGATTAAATAATATA
>JAGMBY010000067.1 GCA_023129485.1 Actinomycetes bacterium
CTTCCAGCATTATCAGATTTATCTCCTGAAAGTTATGCCATTAAAAAATTAGCATATCCAGATGAATATGGAGATAAAAAAAATGTTAAATTATATAAACCTGATATTGAAATAATTAATATAGCAAGTTATTTTGATTTAATTGTTGATGATTATGGAATAGATAGTCAAGTTTATGATTATGCTGACAAGGTCTATGTAAATTATGAAGTTAATTTATTTTCTCATGCGTTTAATTTAAATGATGAAGATACTTTAAAATTAATATATGATTTATTAAATAGTAATGATGTAGATGAAGAAAAAACAGAAGAAGGTTATATAATATATGGAAAAAAAGATATTTTAGAATTTCACAATGTTTATAAAGGGGAGATCTAATGAATGATAAATATAATAAGCTGGAAATAGCAGTGATTATACTCTCAATTCTTTGTTGGATAGCTTTTATAATCATGTTTATATTAGGATATATTAAATGGGATTTTGAAAATGCACCTATTTATCAAAAAATACTTTCAGGTTTTTTTAATCAAATTTTTGTTGCCCCATTTTTTGCAGTACCGCTATTAATTATGACCATAATTTTAAAAAGGAAAAAAGGAAGAAGAAAAATATTATTGTTTAGTTTTATCACCTGTATTCCAACTCTTTTATTACCACTTTTAATTTTGATTTTTTTAGTTATAGGTCTATGGGCTTGGCATTTAGGAGAGATGTAATAGGTAAAAAAATATCTACTCTTGAGGGTAAAAGTATGAAAGACTTGATAATAGAAGCAGTTAAAAAAGAAATAGATAAATGGGAAAAGACCAAAAGTAAAACAATACTTACTGTGTTTCAAAAATAAATAAAAAGTTTTAAAATTAATCTATTTTATAGTCATAAATACGGTATATTTTATATATTTTTCCGCCCATTGCTTGAATTTCACGATTTGTCATCACATTATTTTCAAGTATCCATGACATCTCTGCGCCTTTATAACCTTTTGATAATATATTTTTTAATGTCTTATAATGCATAAGAGCATTTATTCCAAGTCTTCTGTGCTTTTCAATTACACCCATTGCAAAAACTCTACAAATATCAATCTTTCTCTTATGCCAAAGGTACTTTATCCATCCAAATGGTAGGAGTTTTCCTTTAATTCTTAAAAGTGGTTGATTAATATCTGGAAGTGTAAGTGAAAATCCAATTGGAGAACCATCCATTTCTGCTATAAAAATAAGATAAGGATCAAGAAATTTTCTTAACCCATTAGCTAAATGTTCAATTTCTTCATCTGTCATTGGAACAAAGCCCCAGTTCTTTTCCCAAGCAGAATTGTATATTTTTTTAAATCTCTCCATTTCTTCATCAAATTTTTTCATATCAATATTTCTAATTACGAAGTTCTTTCTTTTCTTAATTTTATCTACTATTCTTACAAGTTTTTCTGGAAGTTTTTTAGCCTTTTTTCTTAATTCTTCAAAGGATATGAAATAAGCATATAAATCCATGGCTTTTTTGAAACCGTATTTTTCTATGAAATCTATGTAGTATTTTAGGTTATATGTCATCATACAAACCGGTGGTGAGTCAAAACCATCAATAAGCAGTCCACACTCCTCATTTATGGAGAAATTCATGGGACCCCTCATAGCATCCATATTCTTTTCTTTTAACCAATCTTTCACCTTATCAAATAGTCTTTTTGCCACCTCATAATTTTCAATTAACTCAAAGCATCCAAAAAATCCAACCTTATCATTGTAGAATTTATTATGATTGTGATTTACTATGGCTGCTATTGTCCCAACACTTTTACCATCTTTTTTTGCAATGAAAAGCGCTATATCTGCATGTTTATAGAAAGGATTTTTGTTAGGGTTAAAAAATTGCATTCTTTCAAATTTTAGTGGTGGAACCCAGTAGGGGTCATTTCTGTATATATAGAATTGAAATTCTACAAAATCCTTAATATCTCTTTTACTCTTTGCTTCTATTATTTCCATACCATCCACCTCTCTATAACTTGTAGCCAATTTTACGAAGCAACTCTTTTCTAAATTTTATATCTTCTTCTGATTCTATTCCCTTTGATTTTGAACCATCAATGACTCCCAGTATTGCCCTTCCTTTCTCTGTTTCACAAATTACAACTTCAGTTTTGTTGGCTGTTGCACAGAATATTCTGCAGACTTCTGGAACACTTTTAATTGCATTTAGAACATTTATTGGATAAGCATTTTCCATAAATATTATGAAAGCATGTCCTGCTCCTATATTCAGTGCATTTTTCTTAGCAAGTTCAATTAATTTTTTGTCATTTCCCTCATATCTTACAAGGCATGGACCAGATGATTCACAAAACCCTATCCCAAATTTAATGTTTGGCATTGATCCAATCATAATCTCATATATATCTTCAACAGTTTTTATGAAGTGTGAATGACCAAGAATAAAATTCATCTCATCTGGCTTTTCAATCTTTATAACTTTTATTTCCATTTCATCTCGGTGTATAAAAAGTAATAAAATTTAGGTTTATTATTTCTAAAGTTATATTTTTTATATTTAAGTTTATAATTTCTAAAGTGATAAATTTTTATTAACTTATAAATGTACTTTAATATGCATTTGTAAATACAACTAATAAATAGTTAAGATCAATTAAACCTTTATATTTTAAAAACTTTTTATATACCTTCTTCCCCCTTTCATTTAGTTTATAATTACCTATAATTTTAACCTAATGGTAATAGTGTTTTCTTTGTAAAATATTTTAATTTTACAATATAAATGTTAGAATTTATAAACAATCTAAATTTTAAGTTTTATATTTTTAAATTTTATATTTTAAATTTTTATCGATATTTATAAAGATATTTATAGATTCTATCAAAATGAATCATTTTATAAAAATATTTTTTTTAATAATGTCAATTTAATTTTATATTTGTTAACTTTTCAATGTACTTGAATATGTATTTGTAAACTCATAAGTAGTTTATTTATTTTTATAAATTTAAATATTTAAAAATAAAAAAACAATTTTAAAAATGTTAAAAGCAATTATATTTGATTTTGGTTTAACACTAGTTCATAGCAAGAGATGGATAGAAATTGAGGTAGAAACAATTGTAAAGGAGAGTTTGAATATTCTAAAACAGATTGGAGTTATCAATCTTAAAAAAGAAGAATTTGTTTTAGCACGGAATTTTTACATAGGATTAAGAAATAAGTCAAGAGAAACTGGCAAGGAGATAACAGCTTTTAATGTTGTTAATTCTGTATTAAATCATTTAGGAAAGAAAGTTGAAAAAGATATAATAGATAATACAATTGAAAAAGTTTATAGACAATGTTTTCCAGCAATTAAGCTTGGAAACGGTGTTAAAGAAACTTTAGATAGATTAACTGAAAAAGGTTATATTTTAGGTATTATTTCAAATGCCCATTATTCCCCATGTATTTTTTGGGTTTTAGATAAGTTTGATATAAGAAAATATTTTAATGAGATTATTGTTTCGGCAGATGTTGGTGAGAGGAAACCATTTCCCAAAATTTTTAATATTGCGCTAAATAGATTAAATATAAAAGCAGAAGAAGCTGCTTTTGTTGGAGATTATTACCCTTATGACATAGTTGGAGCAAAGAATATTGGAATGCAAACATTTTGGATAACTTCAAAAGATAAGAGTGAAAAAGGAGAACATGCGGATTTTTTAATATCAGAAATAGGGGAAATACTAAATTATATAGATAATTAGAAAATATTTATAATTATTTTAATCAGTAATTATATTACTCATATATTACCCATAATTCATATTATTTTCCCACTCTCTTTCATATAACTTATGAAAAACATAATATTCATGATATTTTTGATATAACATATCTTTAAAAAATATCTTTTAACATAATAAATTTACAAAATTCAAGCATCTGTGATTCTGCAATAATTTATAATTTAATAATAGAAATTTTTATGTTTTTATTTTTGAATTTGATAATTTGTACTATTTAAGCTTAGTGTTTACAGTTTACTATTTATAAAATATAAATATGAATTAATTTATATATGTTGTCATTCCTTCCCCTTCGTTGCACTCGAGGGTCGAGGACAGGCTTTACACTCAGGGTCAGGATGACAAGGTTATTTATTTTTCAATGTATAAGAAATGTGTTTGTAAACACATCTCTTAGATAGTTCAGATAATGGATAAAAGTTTATAGATATAAATATGAAGATATATGAAAGTGAAGATACTTAAATATAAAGCAAATAAAATATTAAATATTCATAAATATGTTGATAGTTGGTTCTGGAATAAATATTCAGCTTACCCTTATAAGGGATGTCAGTTTGGTTGTGAATTCTGTTATAACAGAGAAGCTAGATTTCGACCCTATAAAGATCCCGAAGATTTTTCAAAGGTTATTACAATAAAGCAGAATGCTGCTGAACTTCTAAGAGATGAATTATCAAAAGTTTCTATAGATTTAGTTGCAATTGGTGATTATCAGCCAGTGGAAAGGAAAAATAAAATTTCAAGAAAGATGCTGGGGGTTTGTTTAGATTTAAAATTTCCAGTGTTTATATTGGAGAGATCACCCCTTGTTTTAAGAGATTTAGATATTTTAGAAGATATAAATAAAAGGAGTTGTGCTATTATTGCTTTTAGCATAATAACCACACCAAAATCAAAGAATTATTCAAAACTTAGATTTTTTGAACCAAAATCGCCAAAAGTAAAAAAGCGATTTGAAGCAATGAGAAAAATTAGCAAAAAAGAAATCTTAACGGGAACTGTTTTCATGCCTATACTTCCTTATATTTTTGATGATGATGAGAACATAGAAGATGTTATTAAAATGACAGTGGCAAATGGAGGTAGTTTTGTTGTTGGAGGAGGGTTAACACTTGGAAGGGGATATAAAAAAAGATATTTTGATATTTTAGAGAGAATTGATCCATTATTAGTTAATAAATATAAAGCTCTTTATCCCACTTATAACGTTTATGGACCAGATCCTGAATATTTGGGGAAGATAGCTTTGAAGGTTACTGAAATTTGTGAGAAATACCAGATCAACGACAGAATTCCTAGACCAATTGAATTTTTTCCTGAGAAAATAAAATTAAATAAGAAGATAGCTGAGATTTTTTTTGATAAAGTATATAGAATGGAAATTGAGAATAAATCAGTTTATAGAGTTTGGGCATATAGAAAAGCATCCTGGGCTTTGGATGCTTTAGAGGAAAATGTTTATGATATATACAAAGAAAGTGGTTTAATTGGGTTAGATGAGATTAGAGATATAGGTGAGTTTTTTTCAAGACAAATTGAAGAGGAGATAAAAAAATTAATTAGAATATAAATATATTATTTATTATTAATAAAAATTTGGAGGAATTAAATGACTCTTCAACTTTTAGATGTTATTTATAATAGAAGTAGTTGCAGGGATTTTTTAGATAAGCCTGTTGACGATTGGATGATAGAGAACCTACTTGAAGCTCTGAGGAGAGCCCCATCAGCAGGAAATATTCAGCCATGGCATTTTTTTGTCATATTAAATCAGAAAATTAAGGAAGGACTCGCTAAAGCAGCTTATGGACAGAATTTCATTGCAAAGGCACCAATTGTATTTGTTGTGTGTGCAAATCCTATAATGTCCTCTTTAGGTTATGGTAAGAGGGGAAGGAGTTTATATTGCATTCAAGATACTGCAGCAGCTACAGAGAATCTATTAATTGCAGCAGAAGCAATGGAACTTGCTGGTTGCTGGGTTGGTGCTTTTAATGAAGAAGAAGCAGCAAAAGTGCTAAATTTATCACATTACTTAAGACCTGTTGCTATAGTGCCAATTGGTTACCCAAAAAAAAAGAGAGGCCCTACACATAAAAAACCCATGGATGAAGTAGCTACAATAATAAAGTAGTTTTTAGAGGAGAGTAGAAATAACAAAATAAAAATAAATGAAACAGTAACAATAGTGAGTTACATTTTAGGATATAAAATTCAATAAGAATAAAAACTTTGAATTATGTATTTAGAAAGTGAAATAAAAAATTTTAGTAAAAAGATTGGAATTGATGCTATAGGAATTACATCTGCAAAACCTTTCAATAATGTTAAGAGAATCTTTATTGATAGAGTTAGAAGAGGATTTTATAAAGATTTAAATTACACTATTGAAAAAATAAATTTTATATGCAATCCAAAAAATATGTTAACTGATGCGAAAAGCATAATATCTATTGCATTATCTTATAATGTGCCTATTGGAGAGGAGAAAATTGAAGAAAGAGAAAATTCATATGAATATGATATACACTCTGAAGAGCGGAAAACTAAAAAAAGAGGAAATACTGGTATTATTGCAAAATTTGCCTGGGGAATTGATTATCATAAAGTTTTAAAGAATAAGTTAAAGATTTTAGCAGATTTCATCAGTAGTAAATTATTAAATGATTCCAAAAAAAGGTTTAAATATAAAATTTTAGTGGATACGGGACCGATTGTCGACAGAGCAGTGGCAAATAGAGCTGGTATTGGATGGTATGGAAAGAACTGCAATATTATAACTAAAAGATTCGGATCATGGATTTTGCTGGGGGAGATTTTAACAAATCTAAAATTGAAACCAGATGAACCTAATTTTGAGAATTGCGGAGATTGTGATCTATGCATAAAAGCTTGTCCAACTGGGGCTATTATATCTCCATATGTTATAGATGTGAGAAAATGTATATCTCATATTACACAAAAAAGGGGAGAAATCCCCTTAAATTTATTAGAAAAAATTGGTAGAAGAATTTATGGATGTGACATTTGCCAGGACGTTTGTCCTCTTAACAAAGAAGTTGAATTTGTAGAAAAAGATTATTTTCTACCCATTCCACCAAGGGGAAAAAATATTAATCTCTTACCTTTGGTTTGCATGAGTGAAATTGAATTTAATAGATGGTTTAAAAATAGTGCAATTTCTTGGGTGGGAAAAGATGTTTTAAGAAGAAATGCAATAATTGCTTTAGGAAATGTGGGAGAATCAAATTCTATGGTTTTTCTTTCTAAGGCTACTGAGGATAGAGACGAAATAATAAGAAAATATGCAAGTTGGGCAATAAATAAAATAAAAAATAGATAAGATATTTAAATATGAGCTTTAAGAAACTTACTTTCTTGGAAATTATAGCTTGGTCAATAATATTTATTCTTTTTTTTCTCATTATAGGTATTCTTATTAGAAAACAATTATTTCAATTTGCAAAAAGCATTTTAGATATAATTGGTTATAAATAATTCTATTTTTTAGAATAATTCAAATAATATAATCTGTTATTGTATGTCTTAATATTCCTTGTCATTCTGAAGGAGCCCTTCGACTTCGCTCAAGGGTAAACTTTAGCGACTGAAGAATCTCACTAAAATTATTAAAGAATATAATAAAATGATGAGATTTCCATTATTATTAATGCGAGATCCTTCCCCTTCGCTACGCTCAAGGGTCAGGGTCAGGATGACAATTACTTTTTCGCGAAGGATGACAATTTAAAATAAATATTCAGTCATTCCTTCACTCTGTTCGAGTGCAAGTCTTGAGCGAAATAAAGGAATGATAGATTAGATTTTAAAAAAGAAAGGAGGTAATTGATAGACAATGATTGAATGTAAAATTGAAGAAAATTTAGCGAATTGTAACTGTACTTACGAACCTTGTGATAAAAAGGGAAAATGCTGTGAGTGCATAAGATATCACTGGAGACTCGGGGAACTTCCAGCCTGTTTTTTTCCAGATGATGTTGAAAGGACATTTGATAGATCAATTAAGAGATTTATAGCTATTTATAAAAAATAATGTAATTCACCTTTAATAACTATAAAGAATAATTAATAATGAAAACTAATAAAAATAACAATCATTAATATTCATAAAAGAGAATGATCAATAATAAAAAATAAAGAGTGATTTAGCAAGAAGTGGAGTTTAAAACAAAATGAAGGCTAAAAGGATTAAGAATTTACCAAAATATCATTTTGCAGAAATTAATGAAATTATAAAACAAAAGATGGAGAGTGGTCAGGAAGTAATAAATTTGGGAATAGGAGATCCTGATATTCCCACTCCTGACTATATTATTCAATCTTTACAGGAAGAAGCAAAGAATCCAATGAATCATAAGTATCCTCCTTATAAAGGAATAAAGGAATTAAGGGAAGCAATAACTAATTGGTTTGAAAAAAGATTTGGAGTTACTTTAAATCCTGAAAAGGAAATACTCCCATTGATAGGTTCTAAGGAAGGACTTGCACATATTAGTTGGGCACTAATTGATCCAGGAGACATGGCACTTATAGCAAATCCATGTTATCCAGCTCATAAAACAGGAGTTATGTTAGCTGGTGGAAGTGTATATGATTTACCATTATTGGAGAAAAATGACTTTTTAGTCGATTTTAATAATATCCAACCTGAAGCAGCAAAAAAATCCAAAATGATGTTTATATGCTATCCAAACAATCCTACTTCAGCGATTGCAGATGAGGATTACTTTAAAAAAGCAGTGGAATATGCAAAACATTATGAATTAATTATATGTCATGATAATGCTTATTCAGAGATTTCATATGGTGAGTACAAGCCAATTAGCATCTTAGAAATTGACAGAAAAAAAGAGTTGAGTATTGAATTTCACTCTCTATCTAAAACCTTTAGCATGGCTGGATGGAGAATCGGTTTTGTTGTCGGAAATAGTAATGTCATTGATTCATTATACACATTAAAAACTAACATAGATTCAGGGATTCCAGGAGCAATACAAAGAGCAGCAGTTGTAGCTCTTAATGGTACAGATGAATTTACCAGAAATGCTTGCAAAGTATATGAAAAAAGAATTGATATGATTATAGATATTTTAGAAGAGTGTGAAATTAAGGTTAAAAAACCTAAAGCAACATTATATATATGGGCTAAGGTACCAGAGAGTTATAGCTCAGACTCATTTGCTATGGAACTTTTAGATAAAATGGGAGTTTTTGTAACGCCAGGAACAGCATTTGGTAAATATGGTGAAGGTTATATTCGAATATCAGTTACTCAGCCTGATGACTTAATAAAGAAAGCTTCAATTAAGCTGAGAAAATTCTTAAAGGAATGATAATTAATAAAGCTTCAGATAAAATAAAATAGTTTTTAAAGAAACATTAATATTAAAATTACCTTTATTAGCAAGGATCTTATTAATTATTCTTCTTCTATTCCTCCTCTTAAGATACTGATTATCCTATTTAAAATTTTATTGTGATGATGATTAATTTTTCCTGCCAAAAGATAATTAAAAATATCCTCTGTTCCTTTATTTCTATCATTTGCCTGTGTTTCTGACTCCTCTTCAGACTGGATTTCTATAAATAGAGTGTCAGGTGGGGCAAAATTAAATTGAGTATGAATTGGATATCCTGTTGTAGCTTTGTTCATATATCTCACAATA
>JAGMBY010000068.1 GCA_023129485.1 Actinomycetes bacterium
ATTCTAAATTGCTTATTGCACAGGTGCTTGGAAGAGGTTTAAGAATACCACCAGAATATAAAGGGGAACAGCCTGTTGTGACTGTATTCAATCACGATAGCTGGTCAAGTAGCATCAAGCACCTAGTCAATGAAGTTCTTGAGATAGAGAAGAGGATACATAGCTATGTTATATCTAAGGATAAGGATTATAATTTTGAGATTCATAACATAGATTACAAAAAATCAGAGGAGATTGTAGAAATTCCGAAGGTTACTGAGTATGATTTCAGTAAAGGATTTATTTCTCTGAGCACTCAAAGACCTAGGATAGAAGAAGAAACTACCTATGAGCGAGTAGTTACAGGAGCAAGGCGTGTGAAGAGGACTCTAATAGAGTTCAAGATGTATACTGCTGAAGATGTTGCTCAAGTTGTTTATAACAGATATAAAAGTTGGGATATGGATGAAGGTACTAATTATGCACAAAATTATTCCTTTGATAAAATCTTAATAATAATAAAAAATTCCCTTAAGAAAATAGATGAAAAAAAGGATTTAATTAGCCAGGAAAACAAACAGAAAATATTACAAGCGTTTGGAGTGGTAAGAAGAAAGAGCAGTAAAAGCCTTAGATATAAAATCGAAGCTGAGAATCTTTTTTTGACTAATACAGCGGACATTAAGAAAAATACTTTAGGAATTGGAGCCTTAAGAAGAGACGGTAGTATTTTTTATGATGATTACTCTTTAAAAATTGGGGAAGATGATGATAAGAAGTTATTAAAAGAAATTATTGAGATGTTCGAAGACGGACAATTGCATAGCGCCTCGTTAATAAAAATTGGGAATACCTTCAATTTTAAGACACCTTTAAATATTGTTCTTGCTTCACACAAACCAGAAAGAGATTTTATTAAGAGATTGATTAGTGAAGAAAATGCACAAAAAATAGATGCATGGATAAAGTCTCTTGATGTGGGATTCTACAGTGTAGAATACTCTTGGAGAAAAGGAGAGCATCCTAAGCAAAGCAGTTTCAATCCTGACTTTTTTATAAAAATTGGAAGAGACATATTAGTAGTAGAGATAAAAGCGGATACTGATATATCTATTGAAAATAAAGCAAAACTCAAATATGCAAGGCAGCATTTTAACAGATTAAATAAGCTACAGTCTGAATATAGGTATTATTTTAAATTCCTTTCCCCATCAAGTTATGATCTTTTTTTTCAAGAGTTAAGAGAAGGAAAATATAAAGCTTTTAGATCTAAAATTGAAGCTGAAATAGAAGAACCTGATTGAGCAGACTAATTTAATAATAAATACATTCAATTAAAAAAGTTATTTATAACTAATCATCATAGTAGCAGAGAATTCTGATATACGATGAAAATAAAAGTGAGAGCCTGGAAGATTTAGAGAATTTACCCGTGCCGGATATTTTAGCCATAGAAATTGGCGATAATCTGGAATCTGCTTTAGGGCAGTTTAATGGCATTTGTGAGAACTTAAAAGAAGAATAGTTTAAATTTTTCAATATATATTTAATTTGGAGATTAAAATGGTGGATATAGAATTCAAAACAAAAGAGGCTTTTGAGCTTTCTGATTTATTGTATTCTCGTGAGCGAGATAGAATTCTTTTTGAGTTGAAAAAAGATTTGCCCGAAATATCAGAAGAATTTAATTTACATGGGACGTTTTATTCAAGCATGCACGTAAATAAAATTTTAGATAGAAGATTAGAAGTAATAAAACAATTAGTAAATTTCAGAATAAAGTTAGATGCACAGGAAATTGATAAAATAGTTGATATTATAACGGTAGAAATTTCTGAAAAGATTTTTGAAAGAGCTAAACAATTAATTGAAGGTCAAATAAAAAATTTAAAATTTGAAATGGAAAATTTTTGTAGGCGTTTTCCTGGCCCAGATAGTTACTTAAATTTGATTAATAGTCGTATAAAAGATGAGAAAAATAAATTAATTAGTTATACAAAAAGGGAAGTTGATATTTTTCAAAAACAATCTGAATCTAACATGCTAAGAGATGAAAAGAAAGAGGAAAAGTTAATTGTTTCTGAAATTATGGAAAAAATTGATTCTGTAAATTTGTTAATGAAAAAAAATCATAAAGTAAAATTATTTGATATTCAGGAACAAAAAATTTGGAATAGTTTATTTGAGCCTTGTCAAGATAAAAAAGATTTTGTTTTACATATTACCGTACTTTCAAGTCTTATTGATTGGATTAATATAAAGGGATTAAAAGATTTTTTAAAAATAGAATCTCTAAATGGATCGATAAATTACTTAGAAAAGTTTTTACAAGAAAAATATCCCAATTATGATTTAAATATAATTAGAAGATTTAGAAGAATCTTTAAGATAAGAAAAATGTTTCCGGTGCATAGAGATACTAATGAAAGTATCAAAGTTATAGAAGAATTAGGTGAGTCATATCCTAATACTAATTATAAAAGATTATGGACTAAAATATTATTAGATTTTTATGCGAGTCTTAGACAATTAGAGGAAATATTATTGCCTTGAATATAATAGAGGAATATAAAATGAAAAAAATTACATTTGAAGAAAAAGTAAAAATAGTCTATTTAAACAAC
Source organism: Actinomycetes bacterium (assembly GCA_023129485.1). Taxonomy (GTDB): domain Bacteria; phylum Actinomycetota; class Humimicrobiia; order JAHJRV01; family JAHJRV01; genus JAHJRV01. The sequence continues at coordinate 2,604 of JAGMBY010000068.1, forward strand.
ATACTTGATAGATCAATAAAATTAATTCATCTTGGCATTAAAGAACTCGAAAACGTAAAAAGTATAAATGATGAAGATTATTATTTTGTATTTTTATATTTATCTATAGGATTCGAACTTTTAATGAAAATCATGATATCTTTTAAAAGTTATAAAGATAATAAATCTTTTCCAATGGAGAAAGAGCTGAGAAGAATGGGTCATGATTTAGACAAAATGAGAGAAGATATTATTAAGAATTATGATAAAATTCCAGAGAATGTTTTAGAAAAATATCAGGATATAGAAAATGATAAAAAGTTTATTTCAAAGGACTATATGCTGATTAAATTAATCAAACTTATCACTCAATTTGCTATAAATGGTCGTTATTTTGAGTTAAATTTTAGTACTAAAAAAGAAATATTTAAAAAAACGAATAGTGGTAAAAGGAGAATAGATTATTCTAATGCTCCAATAATTAATATGAACATATTAGTGCATAATTATGTAATTAGAAATCATCCATCTTTAGCAAATATAATGAACTTTGAAGATCCAAATAATCCGTGGGTAGAAGCAAATAGATTATATATAATCCCCCCATTAAAAAAATTTATTGGTGCCTTAGCTCGTCAATTTAGTTTAGGAATCTTGGGATATGAAGCTACAAAATGTAGATCTATTAATACTATTAAGAGATATGCTTATTTAAAAGATTACAAAGTTGAAGATAAAGATTGGATAATTAAATAAGATTATTAAAAATTCTACAGAAAGATAAGCAGTCTAATAGTAAAAAAAAGAGCTCGGGTTTTAACATTTTTGAAATCCACAAACTCTTATTTCTCATTGAGTAAGATATATATTCTGTAAAGGAATTGGGGTCAGGCTTCACAAGAGATATTTCCCCAAAAGTACCAAAATTTTAGGAGTCGGTATTAAAACACTGTCAAAGCTAAAGATATATTTAACAAATTGTACCTGACAAATTAACTATTTTATATTTTTATGATATAATATTAAAGCATCAGAGAAAAGTAGTAATTTATTTTAAAGAAAGAAGAGAGAAAATGAATAAAGAATCTTTAACTTCTTTGTCTTTTATAATTGAATTATTAAATCCACCTATGAAACATCAAAATATTAATATTCATGAATTATTTTTAGAATTTAAGGATATTTATACTAATTGCAATAAAGTTACCGATACAATAACGGAATTATCGCGTATAAATAAAGACAACCAAGAAATTAATAAATTGATAATACAAAATGATAAAATTGTGGTAATGAACAATTTTACTACCAATACTATAGAAAGTTTTTGGAAGAGAGCAGGTTATGTTATCGAAAAAACCGTTTTATGTTTAAATATACCACTATTCTTTTTTAGGCAATATACATTGCGCTTTACAGCAAGTCCATTAAAAGAAAAAGACTCAAGGGTATTTTTAGGAAATGTTGTATGTGGTTTAAATGATAATAATTTAAAACCTTTTAGCAGGCCTATCCATGGTTTTGGTTTAAGAATTGTACTACCACCTCTTCCAAACGAACAAAATGAATATAATATACGCATAGAATCATTATTGAGTGAAATGGGTAAGATATTTTTAGAAAATCAAGCACGTTTTCTTGCTCCCCTACAATTGCAGGGAAAATATTTAGATAATATTAAAGCTGAAATTAATAAGACCGATAAATTCTTAAAAGACAATGTATGTGATTTTTTAGAACAATATAATAAATAATAGTAAAGAGGTTTATTATGACAATTAAAATGCTTTCCAAAGAAATAAAAACTGGTTTTTCTACCTGGAAAAATAGTAATGAACAATTTGGAGAATATCCTTTTAACGAACATCAAATTGATTTAACTGAAGCAATAAATTTGTCTTCTGAATTATTAGAAGGTATTAGAATTGCTCGTTCAAGTTTAGATAAAGTAGAATTATTGGAAGATAAAGATATTTTTGAGGATTAATTTTGACTTACGTTGCCAGATATCATCCTTATATAAAAAGATGTTTAAAAAAATACCCGAATCTTAAAGAAAGATTTAGAAAAAAGGGAAATCATATCCTTAAAAATCCTTTTGAATTAGGAGAACCGCTTAAACGTAATTTAAATGGTTTGCGGAGTTTTCCGTTTGCAGGTAATTTCATAATTATTTATATTATTTGCGAGGAGTGTAGAAAATTAAATCATCAAAAAATAAATAAATGTTTAAAGTGTGATGAAATACCTGAAAATTCTGTTATATTTCTTGCTTTTGGTCCTCATGATTTCAATTATGAAAATACCCCTTTTATAAGGAAGCAATTAGAAAAGAAGAAGTTTGATATTTTTACTTAAATAAGACTAACATGACAGGAGATGTAGCTCTTTTGGCCGATTTTTGTCTTCTTAAAATCTTAAAACCTTTATTTTATAAGGCTTCCCTGAGCACAACAGGGGACGATTTAATTAAAAAAGGAGAAAAAGAGAGGAACAGGAAA